>MGMG01000075.1 GCA_001796355.1 Chloroflexi bacterium GWB2_54_36
GCATAATAACGGTCAGGGTAGGCGAAGGCGGCTTTGAAGGCTCCATAACCGCCCATGGACAGGCCAGCAATCAGCGTGTTCTCGCGCTGCGGGACGATGCCGAAAACCTCGTGCAGGTAACGAGGCAATTCCTCGGTCAGGTAAGTGAAATAACGCTGCCCGTTTGGCATGTCAGCATAAAAGCTGCGCCCTACCGAGGGCATGACGACTACCAATCCATATTGTCGGGCAAGGATCTCTATGGGCGAATAGCGCTGCCAGGCGCTGGCGTCGTCGCTCAGGCCGTGTAATAAATACAGCACCTTGCGATCGCGTACCGGAATTCCTTTCATCATCCCGGGATCGGGCAGGATGATATTCAACGGAATATTAACCTTCACCGTTTCAGGCAGGTGATCCAGTCGTATCAGCGCCATGCGAACCTCCTAATCCCCCGTCGCTTCCGGAGCGACGCCCAGCAGTTCCGGCGGTTTCTCATCCCTGGGAAAATCGAGCGTCCAGGAGAAGCCAAAACTGATCACCATCAACGCAAATGGGAAGACGGTCAGAAGGAAGCGCGAGGCGTTAGCCGGGTCGCTGCCTGGGTTGGCGCCGCTTTCAAAGCCGAAGATCACAAAGATGAGGTAAAACGCAAAGCTGGTAAACAGGCCGTTAAGGCGGTTCATGAACCCCAGGGCGTTCGAGATAATTCCCTCGCGGCGTACATTGTACTTGCGGGTATCTTCATCCATCACCTTGGCGCCGATCAAATCCATGGTCGTGATCACGCCGGCAAAGCCAAACCCGACCAACGCACTACCAACGGCTGCGGTAGCCAGAGAATTGGCGAAATACAGCGGGATAAAGGCGATTGCCAGGGTCGCCAATGCAACTCGCCAGACTGGAATGACGGAATATTTACGCACCAGCCGCGCCCAAACCGCCACGCAGCCGATGGCGATAATCAAGACTGAGGCAAATAAAATGGTTGACTGGCCGTCCGGGATCTGCAAGGTATATTTGACGAAAAACGGCAGCGATGCCAACACCAGCGACATGGCTGCGCTGTAGAATGCATTGGTAAAACCGGCCAACCAGAATTTGCGATTGGTGAATAAATCTTTCAGACTGTTCCACAGGGCGGGTTTTTGCTCATCAACGTGGACTTCGACCTCTCTGGCTGTAAAGGCCATGTACAATATGACCGCGCCGCCCAGAATACCATAGATAATCGCGGTTGGACCGTACCCAATGACGCTGGTGACGATGGGGGTGAGCGCGATGCTTATGATCATGGCGACCAATTGGAAGGCCTGACGTAAGGCGTTGGTGGCTGCCCGGCTGGCATCGGTGCGGAACAGCTCCGGGAAGAGCGCCCCGTAGTTGGCGTTGATGACCGAGTCCAGCGTGCCGGTGAGAATGTAGAACAGCATGGCATAGCCGAAGAGGCTGTTACCTGCCAGAAAGTCTGGCGTGGAATAAAAGGCGATAAACCCTAGCACCAGCAGCGGCGTACCAATGACCAGCCAGGGACGGCGACGGCCCCACCTTGTGCGCGTACGGTCCGAGAGGAAGCCATAAATCGGGTTATCCAATGCATCGATAAACGTGTAAACGAACAGGATGGTTGCCAGTTGTATGGTAGTCAGTCCCAACCGGTCAACGTAATAGATGGCGGCATAGGTTTTCAACATGTTGATCGGGATGGACGTGCCAAACATCCCGATGGCGTAATTGAACGACTTGAGTTTGTCTGCCTTCATGCGGATGCTCCCCTTCAAAAAGTCGGATGCGCAATTAACTAACCTTAAAGCCTACCTCTGATTTTGATTATAGATGCGAAACCAATATTGGATTGTTCGTTAATCCCATGGAAGCCAGAATATGACCTATGATTAACTGCACACAACCGCTGTCCCGATCTATCCCGAGAGCTTTTATTCATCAATAATTTCCGATCAACCCCTGGGTATCCTATGCCACTCAATATTCACCTGATTTTCAAGACCCACCTCGATGTTGGCTTTACGAATTACGCGCGCGTGGTGACCGCGGAATATTTCAACCGTTATATTCCTTCCGCCATCCAATTGGCGCGCCAGCGCCGCGAGAGCGGGCAGGGTGACCGCTTTATCTGGACGACGGGTTCCTGGCTGATCTATGAATATTTGGAGCATGTGGATGCAGCCAAGCGAACCGCGATGGAAGTTGCCATTGCGCAAGGGGATATCGCCTGGCATGCGCTGCCCTTTACCACTCACAGCGAGTCGATGGACGCCGATCTTTTCCGGCTGGGGTTGTCACTTTCGCAGCGCCTGGATATGCGCTTTGGCAAGCACACCATCGCTGCCAAGTTCACCGATGTCCCCGGGCACACTCGCGGCATCGTTCCGTTGCTGGCAGAAGCAGGGGTGAAATTCCTGCAAGTGGGCGTAAACGGCGGGTCAGCGGTGCCAACAGTTCCGCCTTTGTTTCGTTGGCGGGATCCTTCCGGCAGTGAGTTGATCGTCATGTATGCCGGCGGTTACGGCAGCACCTTTGTTCTGCCCGGGACAGAAAACGCCCTGGCATTCGGCCATTCGATGGATAACCTTGGGCCACAGACCGAGACTCAAGTGGCCGAAATTTATCGACAACTGCGTGCAGAGCATCCTGGGGCGCACATTTTCGCCTCGACTTTGAACACCTTCGCGGAAAAACTGCTGCCCGTGTGGGCTGAACTGCCGATTGTCACGCAGGAAATCGGCGACAGTTGGATTCATGGCATTGGCAGCGACCCAATCAAGGTAAGCCAGTTCCGCGAACTGCTGCGTTTGCGCAGTGACTGGTTGAAGGCCAAGCCATCGCTGGTTAACGAGCCAGCGTTCGACCTTTTTCAACGGCGTTTGCTGATGGTGCCGGAGCATACCTGGGGCATGGATGAGAAGACTTTCCTGGGGGATCATAAAGCTTATTCAAGCACTGCTTTGGCTGCCGCCCGTGGAAAAGACAACTTCCGCACCTTCGAGGCTTCCTGGGCGGAGAAACGGGCATATATTGCCTCAGCGGTAAATGCCCTCGGCAATACGCCGCGGTCAGAGCAGGCGCGCTCCCGTTTGGCAGCACTCCAGCCGGGCGTCCCGTCGCTGGCCGGGTGGAAGCAGCCCAGTTCCGCCGAATCTGTGCTTGATTTACCGGGATTGGCTGCTCAATTTGACCTGAAAACCGGAGCGTTGATTGCCTGGCAGGTGAAACCCGGCGGCAAGTTCTGGGCGGATGGCGACCATCCCTTGGGGCTGCTGCGCTATCAAACATTTTCGGCCGATGATTACGAACGCTTTTTCCGGCAGTATATTCGGCCGGAAGAGCAGAACAATGATTGGAGTCGCGAGGATTTCACCAAACCCGGGCTTGAAAACGCCCATCCGGTCAGCCGCTACTGGCAACCCGTGGTGGTGGATGGTTATCAAAAGGACAACGCCTGCCTATTCCACCTGACCGGCGAGCCGGAAAGCGTCAGCAACTACGGGTGCCCGCGGGATTTTTACCTCAAATACACTTTCAACCAGGCTAAACCTGAACTTGAAATTGATCTGCAGTGGTTTAACAAGCAAGCTTGCCGGATGCCCGAAGCGCTTTGGTTCTCATTTATTCCTCGGACTCCAGGGGAAGCCAGCTGGAGCATCGATAAACTTGGGCAGGATGTATCACCGTTGGATGTGGTGGAAAACGGCAACCGGCACCTGCATGCCAGCGGGCAGTATGTGCGCGTGGAGGATGCCGAAGGTGACTTGACCATCACTGCGCTAGATTCAACCCTGGTGGCGCCGGGTGAACCGTCGCTGCTCAATTTCCACAACGGTCAGCCGGACATGACCAGGGGAGTGCATTTCAACCTGTATAACAATCTGTGGGGCACCAACTTTCCGATGTGGTTCGAGGAGGATTGCCGGTTCAGGTTTGTTATTCGGAAATGCTGCGTATAGGTATAGAAAGTACGGCATTGATTGGCAAGTCGAGGATGGTTATAGATTACCGCGGTGAGGAGGAAGGTCAATGTCAAACTGGTGGGTGATTTTGATCGGGTTGATCGGCGGTGCGGCGGTGGGATTACAATCCCCGTTGGCCGGGTCGATGGGGCAGCGGGTAGGCGGCACTGCCAGCAGTTTTATCATTCATATCAGTGGAGCAGTCTTTTCGGGTTTGTTTTTAATACTGCGCGGCGGCGAGCGCATCCGGGAATGGCGCTCACTGCCGTGGTATATGCTGGCAGCCGGCATTTTTGGCCTGATTTTATATCAGACCATCAGCGTGACTTTGCCCAGGCTGGGCAGCACCATGATGGTGGTTTTGATTATTATCGGGCAACTGATTTTAGGCGTGGTTATCGACCATTTTGGTCTGTTAGGCGTGACTCAGCGCCCGGTTGACGGGTTGCGCGTGCTTGGAATTTTGGCCCTGGTCTTAGGCGGCTGGTTGATTTCGAAATAGCGCTCTCTGATCTTATGAAAGGCTTAAGGCGTTTGAGTGCAAGATTCACCCGGCAATTTTATGGTATATTGTTGGAAGATACCGGCAAATGACATAGCCATTAAAAATTTTTCCGCCAACCAGATAATTGTCCGTTCGTTTTCTATAATCCTTCTCCTCCCTTAACGAAATATTGGTAGATAAAACGCCTGCTCGACTCTGTCCTGCTGTGGATTTGGCCTTGATTGGAGGGAAGTTTGAGCCAGGAACGATCATCGCAGATCAAGAAAAGACGCTTTTGGGTTGCACTGGCAATCCTCATGGTCGGATTGGTTTTTCTTTTCCAATCGCATATTATTCAACGCATCATTTTGGACGTCGTTTATGACAACTACGATCATTACCTGCCCTGCGAACGTTTGCCCCTGGCGACTGAGGTCGAGGCGGTGGTGGCTGACCATGCAGGCACGGTAAACCAGATTCAGGCAGTTTCACCGGATGTGCGATTCAGCCTCGAAAAGCAGGTTTGCGGCGGCGCAGAGCACGCCGACATCGTTATTTATTATCCATCACACGCTCACCGTGAACAGATCGAAAAAATCCTGGGTGGGAAAACATTCGTTGGTACCCCGGCGCGCTGGATTAACTACTAGGGACTTCAAGGGATAAAAATTATGAGGGAGAACCCTGGCCGTTTGATTCTATTGTTGCTGACAATCCTGGGATTGTTGAGCAGTTGCACCGCTAAAAACAAAAACTCAAAATCGTCCATGTCCACCCCTTCTCCTGCGTCGAAGACAGCCTGGGGCGCGGCGGAATCAGCCATCTCGAATGCCGTTCTTGGCATCCCCGGCGGAAAGTGTGAATGGGAGGCTCTGGGTTGGTTCGAGCAGGAAAGATACATCTGGGCATTCTGCCAGAGCGGCCCGGGGGTGGACGCGATTGGGGCAAGCCAGCCGGCTGTCGTGCGCGTCCAGGCAAACGGCTCGATCCAGTCGGTCACGCTACCGGAGGAGGGCGATGAATTTGCATTCAGCGTACGGCGTATATTTCCCCCGTCCGTACAGGAGAAAATCTTTGCGCAGGATTTTGATCTTTATGCTGCCGTTTCCCACCTGGAAGCGCGCTGGCGGAATCCCGCACTTCCTCCCGAGATTTTCGAACGGACCAGAGGATCGCTGCCAGCCATAGGTGAACAGGCAATTCCTGCCGTATCAGCCGCAACGGCAAACCGGATTGTCCAACAGGCTGTCCTGGGGCAGGGGAATGTCAGGCAGGTTCAATACTTGACGAACGGCCAGATCATTCTCTCCGGAGATCGCGGGATCGGGCTGCTGGATGAAGAGAATTTTAGAATCGATTATCCATTCCAGGGGATGTTGGAAGGAAGAATCGGGTTTCTTTCAGCCGACGGGAAATATCTGGCAGCGATCAACGGCCAAACCGTGAATGTTTTTGAGGTCGCCAGTCAAGCGCTCACGGTGAGTATCGATACCAGTGATGTGGATGGGATTCTGAGCCAGGTGCAATTTCTGGCCGACGGCCTGACCCTCATGGTTGAAAAATACATCCCAAGTGAAGGGTTCGCGGATAGACGGATTGCCCTCTATCAAATTAGCGACGGCGCAATGACTGCTGTTTGGTCCCCGACCGGAAGTAATTTAGTCTTATCACCCAATGGCCATTATGCAGCAGGAGTAAACAGCACAATTGGATTGCAGGTCTGGTCAATTGCAAGTGGCGGATTGTGGACGACTCTGCCGGTCATCGCCAGCCGAGTATCATTTTCCGGCGATGGCCAAATTATCGCGGTTGCAGAGGTAGGCAAAGTCAAATTATTCTGGGTGTGGGACAGCTTTGAAATTGGCCGGCTGGAAAAGGATATCGGGCATATCGCGGGCGTGGCGCTGTCTCCCGATGGTAAGCTGCTGCTCACCTGGTCGGATGGACCTGAACCGGCGCGCTTATGGACGGTTCCCGATTTCTCACCGGTCGCGACATTGGACATCCAGGGTGTTTCGTCAGCGGCCTTCAGTCCGGATGGGACTGAGATCGCCCTGGCAGGCGACACGATCTTTGGTCGATATGATGTACTTAAGGATGAATTTAATCGAATTGGTCTCAACATTTACAGCCCGGTGGCTGATCTCTCGTTTGCGCCCGATAGGACTTATAGTGCCGGCCAACGCCTGGCGGTTCTCTATCGTCCCGGCCCCTACCACTCCGTTGTGCTAAATTGGGATATTACAACCCAAACTACGCAGTTTGTGCAAACGACCGGAACGGCTTTTAATATTGAATTTCTGCCCGAGCCATACGGGATCGCACTGGGCGGCGAGCACGGAACGATCCAATTGATCGATGCTAACGATGGCTCCTTAAAAAGGGCGTTCAAAGGTGGAGCCACCTCGGTACAGGATCTGACTGTTCATGTGAGCGACACGGTTCGGCTTGCTGCCAGCGCGATGAACGAGGTGCGCATCTTTACGCTGCCCGGTTCGGACGAAAAGAATGGGCGGGATGTTCGCATCTCCGGGGGGTGGGTGAACAGCGTCGTCTGGCCGTGTTTTCTGGCGGCAGCAGTGGACGACGGCAGTATTCAGATATTGGACGAGGCCGGTGAAAAGCAAGAACATTCCATCATCATGCCGGAAGGGTTTAATACATTAATTTCAGCGACCATGGATTGCTCCAGATTGCTGGCCGCTCAGGATAGGTCCGTATATCCCATCGTAACAGGTACCTGGGAAACCTTACCCAGTTGGGAGTTACCGGAAATGATTACTGCATTGGCGGTGTCGGTGGACGGGTCGCTGGCAGCGGTGGGGTTGATGTACGGCAGCATCCGCTTGCTGGACATGGAAACTGGCAAAGAAATAAGCAGCCTGGAAGGACACGCTGGCATGGTCACCGCGCTGAAATTTTCTCCGGACGGCAGCATCCTGGCATCCGGAGGCAGAGACGGGGTGGTGATTTTATGGGGGGTGAAGTAGGGATCAGGCGCGATATACCAAAATCCTGTCAGGTGCGTTGCTCCTGGGTTGACAGTCTGACCAATCGACCACCGGTTAAGGAGCAACGCACCTGCACTTTGAAAGCAAATTTGTTCTAAGGTCAAGAACAGGTGCAACGCACCTGAGGTGAGTTGCTGTTCGCCCCTGGTATCACGATTACGAGCCAACCAACGGTATTCCTTCGGCAATGGCGTGGGTCGAACGCACCAACAATACAATAACTCTTCACAGGATTGGCCATATTATCCTCCATCTGGACACAACCCACACCTAACCGCCCCACAAGGCGCTACGCAATCCCAAAGGGAGAGGAACTTCACCATAGGTCGCCCGCGGGAGCGCATTGCGCTCCCCTACAACTTTGATCCGCGCAAGCTGACCGCAGGTCTCACCTCCAGGTGGGTTAACAAAAAATCCCCTCTCGGAATTCCGAGAGGGGATTTTTTTATTAGAACCGTCTTCCGCCGCGGTCACCACCGCGACCACCACGGTCGCCGCTGCGTCCGCCGCGGTCCCGATCGCCACCCGGGCGGCCGCCGCCGGGGCGTCCACCGGAAGGCCGGCGATCGCGGTCTTTCGACTGCGCTTCTTCCAGCGTCCACCCTTCCAGGACAGCCTGGCGGGACAGGCGAACCTTGCCGGCGTCGTCGATGCCGGTCACCATGACGGTGATTTCGTCACCCATATTGACCACATCTTCGACTTTTTCGACACGTTCGCTGTCCAGCTGTGAGATGTGCACCAAACCGTCGATATTCGGTAAAATCTCGACGAAGACGCCAAAGTCAGCCAGGCGCACGACTTTACCGGTGTAAATGCGACCCAATTGGGGCACCTCAATCAATGAAAGGATCTTTTCGCGGGCTGCAGCTTCCGCCACGCCGTCGGTTGCAGCAATGAAAACGGTACCGTCGTCATCGATGTCGATGCGCACGCCGGTTTCTTCCTGGATCGAGCGGATCATCTTGCCACCAGGACCAATGATTGCGCCGATCTTGTCAACCGGGATCTTGATGGTGGTGATACGCGGGGCGTGCGGCGCAAGGTCAGGCCGCGGCGCCGGGATGATTTCCAGGATGCGGTCGAGGATGAACAAGCGAGCCTCACGGGCACGGGTCAGGGCTTCGGTCATAATCGCAGAGGTGATGCCTTTGATTTTGATGTCCATCTGCAGGGCAGTAATGCCTGCCGCGGTGCCGGCCACTTTGAAGTCCATGTCACCCAGATGATCTTCCATGCCCTGGATATCGGTCAGTACCATGGTTTTATCGGACTCTTTGACCAAGCCCATGGCGATACCCGCCACCGGCGCCTTGATCGGCACACCTGTGTCCATTAACGCCAGAGTCGAGCCGCAGACGGAGGCCATCGAGGAGGAGCCGTTGGAGGCCAACACCTCAGAGACCAGGCGCAGGGTGTAGGGGAAATCTTTCTCGCTTGGGATCACCGGCAGCAGCGCGCGTTCCGCCAATGCACCGTGCCCGATTTCGCGGCGGGATTGGCCGCGCAGCATTTTCACTTCGCCGGTCGAATACGGCGGGAAATTGTAATGGTGGATATAGCGTTTGGAGTCAGCGCCGCCAAGATTGTCGAGTTCCTGGGCTTCCTTGGGCGTGCCAAGTGTCGCCATAGTGAGCACCTGGGTTTCGCCGCGGGTGAACAGACCGGAGCCGTGTGCGCGCGGAGAAACGCCGACCTCACCCCAGATGGGGCGAATTTCATTCGGCTGGCGGCCGTCAGGACGCAGACCACGCTCGACGATGCGGCGGCGGACGACATTTTTCAGCACTTCTTCGAAGGCTTCGGCAACAGCGCCTTTGAGGGTCTCATCAGCGGCTGAAAGCTCAGCTACCACAGTATCTCGCAGCTCGTCGATGCCGTTGTACAACTCGGCTTTCATGTGCGTGGCGTCTAGTCGGGATTCCAATTCACCGCTGACACGCGCGCGCACCTGGTCGAGCAGGCTCTCGTCCAGCAGTTTGATTTCGACGGCGCGTTTGGCTTTGCCGACTTCAGCGGCCATTTTTTCCTGCACGTCGATCATGGGTTGCAGCGACTGGTGCCCGAAGGTCAAGGCTTTGACCATCACATCTTCCGGCAACTCATTGGCGCTGCATTCCACCATCAGGATGGCGTCGCGGGTGCCTGCCAGGCGCAAGTCCAGGTCGGATTGTTCGCGCTGTTCCATGGTCGGGTTGACGACGAACTCGCCGCCAATACGACCGATGCGCACTGCGCCTACCGGGCCTTCCCAGGGCACGTCAGAAATCATCAGCGCAGCCGAGGCGGCATTCACTGCCAGGATGTCCAGAGAATTTTCCATGTCGGCCGAAACGGAGAACATGATTACCTGGACTTCGTTGCGCATGTTCTTGGGGAACAGCGGGCGAATCGGGCGGTCCGTCAGGCGGCTGATGAGAATTGCATCCTCAGAAGGCCGGCCTTCGCGGCGGAAGAACGAGCCGGGGATGCGTCCGCCGGCGTACATGCGCTCTTCATATTCAACGGTCAACGGGAAGAAATCAATGCCGTCCCGGATGCCGCCCAGGGTTGCAGCGGCAAAAACAACAGAGTCACCCAAACGCAGGGTGACGGCTCCGCCAGCCTGTTGGGCCAGCTTGCCGGTTTCGATGGTAATCGTGCGTCCACCGACCTGGGCAGTATACTGCTTTGCTTCAGGTATGTTCATTACGTCCTCTCTTACCCCCACCCGGTTAGGGACTGAAAGCTGTGGAGGAGCGCGTCCTCATCAGATTTCAATTCCCAACCCCAGGGGTAAATAAAAAATATGAAATTGTCGCAGCGGATCTGCGCGCCGAAAAAGTTCGGTAGAAGATAAGAAGATGGTGAAGGTTCGCCATCTTCTTATCGCAATATCGTTCTTTTAGCGGTAGCGCAGGCTCAACTGCTCAACGATTGCCTGGTACTTGGCTATATCTTTGCTCCGCAGGTAAACCAGAAGCCGGCGGCGGTGCCCTACCAGCTTGAGCAGCCCGCGGCGCGACGATTCGTCGTGCTTGTTGCTGCGCAAGTGCTCGGTTAATTGCAAAATGCGCTTGGTGAGCAATGCAATTTGCACCTCTGGCGACCCGGTGTCGCTGTCGTGGCGGTGATATTTACCAATTACCGTTTCTTTTACTTCTTTTGTTAAAGGCATGACGTCTGCAAGCTCCTTCTCTTGATGATTTGCGCAGGTCTCCATGTCCGCAGCATTAACCACGGACAGGTCCAGTCACGAAGCAAATTATATCAGATGATGATCAATTGTGGAAGGAAACGAATTTCCAGGAAACGAATTTCCTCGAGGTACGAAATGGTTTGTTTCATTATATGGGGGATGAGGAAACAACCCCAAATTAATATGCGATAATGGATTTGAAATAATGAAAACTCGCAGTCAGGCAGATTTTCAAGGAGCAATTATTATGAGAAGACCCGTCTTTACATTTCAACGTGCGATCTCGCTTTTCATTATCCTTACAATAGTCTTTCCAAAGCCGGCGCAATTCGCGGCTGCCCAGGTTTCTACCCAGCCAGACACGGCCACCATTGCGGGAACCATGCAATCCGAGCTGGGCTGTGCCGGTGACTGGATGCCAGGCTGCGAAAAGACCCATCTGACATTCGATGCTAATTCCAACATCTGGAAAGGCACTTTTGAGGTTACGCCTGCCAACGATCAGGATAAAAAAGGGCCAAGATACAAGGTTGCCTTGAACGGCACATGGGATGAGAACTATGGAAAAAACGCCGCCAGAGGCGGAGCCGATATTCCTCTGGTTGTCGACCAGCCGATCCAGGTAACGTTTTATTATGACCACCAAACGCATGTCACCGCCGAGGACTACAACACCCCCATTGTTGTGGCAGTGGGGGAATTTCAAACTCAATTGGGCTGTGTAACAGGGAATGATCCGGATTGCCTTCGCTCCTGGCTGGAGGATCCGGAAGGCGACGGCAACTTTGCTTTCACCACCAAAGCACTCAAGGCTGGCAATTATTCGGTATCTCCCTATGGAAGCCAAAAAACGATTTCCACTACCGGGAGCGCTGTAACCTTTGTTGTTGCCAATGATTATGATGAAATCTATTTTGGCTATGATGGGGTGAAAAAAGAATTAATCGTCAGCACCACCGGCGCGCCCAAAGGTAGCCTAGCCAAGCAAAAAGCTATCTGGATCGACCAGGATACCATTCTCTGGAATATCGTTGGGTCACCCGCGTACAGCTATTCGCTATTTTCTTCGCCGAACGCCGCGCTTGAATTGACAGCGGAAGGGGTAAGTGGCGGTATGGAAATTCCGCTCACGTACCAGAAATCCGGTCCGGGCGGCGATAGTTTCAAACAAAATCCGTATTTGGCTGGTTTTTCTGCATTTACAGTAGCAGAGAACGACCTGCCAAAGCTGCCTGAAATCCTGCGCGGCCAGATTGCTGTGATCGTGCGGGATAACCAGGGTAAAGTCGTGGATGCCACCGGCGTCCAAATTGCCGGGGTGCTGGATGCGCTCTATTCCTATTCCGGACAGTTGGGGGTGGAGTTCTCCAATGGAGTTCCGACGCTGAGATTATGGGCGCCGACGGCTATTTCGGTGGATTTGCGGGTTTATAACAGTTCCTCGGCATTTTTCAGCAAGCGCTATCCCATGACACGCGACGACTCAACAGGTGTGTGGAGTGTAGCCGGCCAGGCGGATTGGAAAAACAAATATTATCTCTACGATGTCCGGGTGTATGTTCCCAAAACCGGAAAAATAGAAAGAAATCGCATCACCGATCCCTATTCCTACAGTCTTTCGCTGAACAGCACCAGGAGCCAGATGGTGGACCTGGCCGATTCTGATTTAAAACCCGCTGGCTGGGACGCGCTGGATAAGCCACTGTTGGAGAACCCAGAAGACAGCGTAATCTACGAACTGCATGTGCGCGACTTCAGCATCCACGATGAAACCGTACCGGAAGAACTGCGGGGGAAATTCAAGGCTTTCACGATTGACGAATCCGACGGCATGCAGCATTTGAAGTCGCTGGCTGAAGCCGGCCTGACGCATATTCACCTGCTGCCGGCCTTTGATATTGCGAGCGTGAATGAGGATTCATCCACCTGGTTGACGGCCGATGAAACCCTTCTGCAAACCTACGGACCCGGCTCGGACAAACAATCTCAGGCGGTCTCCTTGATCAAGGGCGAAGATGGGTTTAACTGGGGATACGACCCTTATCATTACACTGTTCCCGAAGGCAGCTACGCCACGAACCCTGACGGCTCGACCCGGATCGTGGAATTCAGAGAGATGGTCCAATCGTTGAACCAAAACGGGCTGCGGGTCGTGATGGATGTAGTTTACAACCACACCTCCCAGAGTGGGCAGGATGCAAAATCCGTGCTGGACAAGATTGTGCCGGGATATTACTACCGCTTGAATACGGAAGGGAACGTGGAAACCAGCACCTGCTGCCAGAACACGGCGACAGAGCACCGCATGATGGAAAAATTGATGATCGATTCGGTCGTAACCTGGGCCACCCAATACAAGGTGGATGGCTTCCGCTTTGACCTGATGGGTCACCACATGCTTGCCAACATGGAAGCCGTGCGGGCAGCGCTGGACGCGCTGACCCTTGAAAAAGATGGGGTGGACGGCAAATCGATCTACATTTACGGCGAAGGCTGGGATTTTGGCGAAGTTGCCAAGAACGCGCGTGGAAGAAATGCCACCCAACTGAACATTGGCGGAACGGGCATTGGGGTGTTCAATGACCGGCTGCGTGACGGCGTCCGGGGCGGCAACCCATTTGATGATCCGCGCCTACAGGGATTCAGCACCGGGCTGTACTTGAACCCCAACGCGGCGGAAACGCGGAAACCGGATGCCCAGCTCGCGAAATTGCTGGACTATTCAGACTGGATCCGGCTCGGCCTGGCTGGAAATTTGAAAAACTACAGCATCACGCGCGGGAATGGCAGCATTGCTGACGGCGCCCATGTCTTTTACAGCGGAGTGGCAGCCGGTTACACGCTGGATCCGCAGGGAAATATCGTGTACGTGTCTGCGCATGACAATGAAACCCTATTCGACGCGGTTCAGATCAAATCCGCCGCGAATACGAGCCTGGCTGACCGCATCCGCATGAACAATCTGGCGCTAAGCATTCCCATGTTCAGTCAGGGCATCCCCTTCTTTCATGCCGGTGATGACCTGCTGCGTTCCAAGTCATTGGATCGGAACTCATACGACTCCGGCGACTGGTTCAATCGATTGGATTGGACCTACAACACCAACAACTGGGGGGTGGGGCTTCCCATCGAAGGCACTGATAAATGGGACATCTTCCGACCGATCCTGGCCAACAGCACGCTCAAACCTGATTCAACCCAGATCGGCGATGCAGCGAGTGTGTTCAAGGAATACCTGCAGATTCGCAAGAACTCACCGCTCTTCCGGTTGACAACAGAAGAACAGGTATCTGCTGGCGTGACCTTTTTCAATACCGGCCCCGAGCAAATTCCCGGTTTGATCGCGATGCGGCTTGAGGATGTTGAAAATGTCGATCCGAATTATGATGAAATCCTGGTGTTCTTCAACGCGAACCAGCAGCCCATCCAATTCACCGAAAGCACGATGATCGGCAAAGCCTTTACTTTACATCCCGTGCTCATCAACTCGGTAGATACTGTTGTGACCCATT
>MGMG01000076.1 GCA_001796355.1 Chloroflexi bacterium GWB2_54_36
AAAAGTGGTGAGTCAGAAGTATCCTTAAGGTGTCGAAACCAAATAAGGAGAAGCAAATGACTCACCAAAATGATTATACCTTTGCCGAAGATCTTGCGGAAAGAGGATTGGAAGCGATTCCGGAACTGATGCGAGTATTGATCAACAACGCCATGCAGGTTGAAAGATCAAAATACTTGCAGGCTGAGCAGTATGAGCGCACTGAGGATCGCAAAGGACACGCCAACGGCTTCAAGCCCAA
Source organism: Chloroflexi bacterium GWB2_54_36 (assembly GCA_001796355.1). Lineage (GTDB taxonomy): Bacteria > Chloroflexota > Anaerolineae > Anaerolineales > Anaerolineaceae > Bellilinea. The sequence continues at coordinate 242 of MGMG01000076.1, forward strand.
GACAGTGAAGACCCGCATGGGCGAAATCACTTTCGCTGTACCTCAGGTTCGAGAAGGAGGGTTTTATCCTTCTGCCCTGGAAAAGGGTCTGAGGAGTGAAAGAGCCCTCACGATCACACTGGCGGAAATGTACGTTCAAGGTGTTTCCACCAGGAAGGTGAAAGCCATCACTGAACAGCTCTGTGGGGTTGAGGTTTCAGCTACACAAGTCAGCCGTGCAGCAGCTCAACTGGACGAAGTCCTCCAGGAATGGCGGGAACGGCCGCTGGGAGAAATTGCTTATCTCTACCTGGATGCCCGCTACGAAAAGGTGCGCGAGGCTGGCCGGGTGCGCGATACAGCAGTTTTATTAGCCACGGGTATCTCTCCAGAGGGTGAACGACAGGTTTTAGGGGTTTCCACCTCCCTAAGCGAGCATGAAACCCACTGGAAGACATTCCTGAAAGATCTCAAGGATCGCGGCATGAATGGCGTGAAGCTGGTCATTAGTGACGACCACAGCGGGCTGGGAGCCGCCAGAAGAGCCGTTTTGGGCAGTGTTCCGTGGCAAAGATGCCAGTTTCACCTGCAGCAGAATGCCGGTGCTTATGTGCCCAGACAATCCATGCGCATGGAGGTTGCAGCGGATATTCGTGCCATGTTCAATGCTCCTGATCGTAAGACTGCTGAGGAATATCTCCAAGTCGCCATTCAGAAATATGCCGTCTCAGCTCCACGGATATCTGCCTGGCTGGAGGAAAACCTGGCCGATGGTTTCACAGTCTTTGATTTTCCGCTCGAACACCGGCGATTAATCCGGACCACCAATAGTCTGGAACGGATCAACAAGGAGATCCGCAGACGAACCAGGGTGGTGGGTGTTTTTCCAAACGAGGCTTCGTGCTTAAGATTGGTTTCCGCTCTTTTGATGGAAATAAGCGAGGAGTGGCAGATCGGGAAACGTTATTGTGCTGGCAAGTCATTGGATTGTTAAAGAACGATGGATACTTTTGTCTCGAATTTACAGAAAATAGGTTGCGTAATCAGAAGAAGTCGAATGGTTAAGTCAATTAATTAACAAGATAAATATCGGTATTGATCAAGGTGTCTATGAAGTTATTCCTATACCTTTTGATATTGATCGAGAAGAGTTCGCAAATAAGAATCCGAGCTTGGGTTGCCTCATTACTCTAATGAAATTTGAGTATCAAGAGGATGATGTTATTTGGATAGACGATAGATTTACAAATGGCTATTCGAGACGTGATGCAATTCCAATCATTGGAATTAATGAGGTATTAAAATTCTTGGTTAGTGTTGGTGAACTCACCATTGATGTTTACTTTGCGATATTAAATCGAATTAGAGCATCCAATTTGCGCTTTATACCAGTTCAATCTGACGAGATTCTTTACCACATTCGACAGGCAAGACTCGATAATGGACACCTAATTGAAACCCAAGAGATTATTAATTTGAAAAGCTATATCGCGGCCAGTTTATTCCACGGGAGGATTCTTCAATGTCCACCCATGCAAGATGGTTCGTCTAATCAAATGGGTGAAGTTGAATTTCTATTGAGCCTTGGTCGCGAAATAATTGGAGCGATAATTGAATTATGGATTTCCGATGTAGATGAAAATACCTGTCTGACTAAGGCAGATTGGCTGCTAAGTAACCTATATTTGGATCACCTTGGAATGTCTGAGGCAATAACTTGGCAAAGACCAAACCAAAATGATCTCTTCCTTTTAGCTGTAAGTCTTTCGAGTTTTATAGGTCAAGCGATAACAATTCCTGCAAAGGAAGAAGGTGGAATTCAAAATAGGCGGCAAAAATACCTGGATTGGATATACCATCGGCTACTCAAGACGAAATTTGAAGCAAATCCAGCTTTATTACCAACAATTGTCGAAATATTAAAAAGTTCATTATTCAGAAGGGAGGACGATACTCTAAAAAGTGTACCCAAGTCTGTACGGATGGCTTTCCTCCAAAAGTATTACGATGATCTTCCGGAGAATATAAAAAATGAATTTGCGCTAGACTCAGAGTTAATGAATTCTCTGGGTTACACGTCGCTGATTAGAATAGGGGAATTAGAGTTCGAACCAAGAGAATTTTTGAGTGCGCTGTCTGTTGCTATAAATGATAATACTGCATCTGTAAAATCTTTAGGTTCCGAAGAAGAATTTCAAATAAAACGAATCGATACTGTTGGAGAATCCGCGGTCACATTAATCAATCTTGATGATGGAATTGGTCTAAATATCCAAGATGACATATTTGCATTATTATCTAACTCTCCATCGATCAGAGAGGAAACATTACTTCGTCACCCCACTTGGTTTGATTGCGATAATCAGACGCTTGAAAAAATCGTCTCAGAGATAGTATCAAAGGATAATCCCCAGGAACGCGTTGAATTAGCTGAGAAATGGAGAAATTCGAGTGCAGTAACTTTCTATAAAAAATTATACGACCAGCTTAGCAGGAGAGAACCGTTTGAACTGGCGATTTTTCGACCCATCAATGCTGAAGCCTTGCTTAGACACCACCGATTAAGAATGAGTATCGAAGATGGCCGAAGATTTCAAGAGGTAATAAACTCTTCTTCCAAAGATCTTTTACAGGAAGTTGGACTATTTGAAGCAATAAGCCGTTTCTCCGGACTCCCTATTCCTCTTCCAAAATCATTGGTGGATGCGGCGAAAAGTTTATCACCCGATGAGAAGCGCAAATTTGTAAAAAGATGTCTCAATATCACAGGATCTCCTTTAAGTAAATTTCATTTTATTCACTTGCTAGCTCATATTAGCACTGATGAGCATGCTTATCATCGGTTAGCGAGAAGGATTATCAGAAACTTATTAAAAACTGATGATTCTGAGTTCGATGCATTCTTTTCTGTATTGAGCTGGATCAACAATGATTTCAATCTTTGGCCTGAAACCAGGATTATGCCAAAACATATTCGGTTGTTCTTGGTATGGGCTCATTCACACCGAATATTTACGATTTTCAAATCATTGGGGGCTCCAGATGATTGGCTTGAAAGTGTTTTTAAATCACAGTATCAACCAATTACATCGGATTTATTCGAAAGAGACTTATCTCTATATTGTGATGTAGCTAATCCTAAACAAGTAAATCGACCAAGTTTTGTTCTTTCAGGATTTCAGTATTGTTTAGGAGAAAAGACCAATGATTACCTCGATGAGACATCAAAAGCTCTCTTCTTGAAAGAAGTATTTACTGAAATTGATGGTAAGTCTGGTCCTCATCTATCATTGATAAGAGATTTATCGCGAGCATCTAACGTCTTAGAGTCTTTCTTGGGTGAATCCTTCGTGTTGATGTTAAAGCCTATATTAGGGGATGAATTGTCAAACCAATTCAGGCAAGACAACTTCGAGTTACTTGTTAATCAGGCAATCGATAGGTTGATCGAAAACAATGATGATTTCTTAAGTTGGTCACATCTACATGGCGTGCTGGGTGGCTTACCCCCATATGAAAATTTAGTTAATCGGCAAATTAAGCTATTCAGCCAGTGTCAATTTGCACATCTTATTGAAGAGGACATGAACCTTGGAATCCTGGCAATTCATACCGCTTCTATTCAAGTACCGCACCTTGACAACGATAATTTACGTTCGAAATTACAAAGCGAGATTATTAATATCGCATCGGTCCTTGCCAAAAAAGATATAATGCAAAAACCTAAAGATGAACAGCATTCAACAAATGAAAGTGTTGAACAACAAATATATGAAATTTTGTTGGACTCAGCACTAAATCTATCCATCACTTCTAATCATGCAATTGGCGATTTTGGAGTAATAATTAATAAGTTGATTGATATTAATCCCTCTATGATACCAGTGATAAGATATATGGTTCAACGACTATATGATGAGCTTCCTATAAACCAAGCGAAGAATTTAAGTTCAATTTTAGTGCGATTACGAGCAGATAGGGTATATTCGTAATGCAAGTAAAGGTTAATGATAATTTACGATTGCAAAAGGTAATATTAGTCTTTTGATCTAAGTTTGGTCAGCCTCTACGTTATGACCCCCTCCCTCACCGCTCCGCACCTCTCGCAGGCCGGGTCATCGCACAGCAGCGCCAGCGGGTCCTCGCGCACCAGCGTCGCCGCGGTGATCACCATCTCGCGCACCGGCAGGGCGCGCACCAGGGCGGTGCCGATCTGTACGCTGCGCGTAATGTCTGCCAGGTAAGGGGCGGCCTTGTCGAACCCCATGGAGCAGCCCGGATACCCCGGGCACTCCACCGCGCCGTCGGGCATCAGCGCCCAGCGCACGAAGGTACGCCGCCCGGCTAACTTCTCGGCGAAGTGCAGCGTGGTGTTGACGCTGTGCCCCACCCCCATCAACAACACGTAGCCCTCCGCTTCGTAAAGGTCATGCAGCGGCGCCACCGGATCCTTTATCTTTTGCGCTGCCAGGATTTCATCCACCCCTATGCCAGCCAGCGAAAGGATCGGGTGCATGGAGCGTTTGGCCAGTGGGTGATTGCGCAACAGTTCAGCCAGCACGCCCATCATCCGGTCAGCCGGCATATCGGGACGGTAAATCTCGGCCAGGGCGTTGAGTGCCAGACCCGTGCCGTACGCCATGCCATTATGTTCCGGCCCTTCCTCGGGGATTACCATGGTGGCATAGGTGTGCGTCGGCGCCATCACGCGCGGAAAAACGCTGGTTAGCGCGCCAAGCAGCACGGCTGCCCGACCGCGTAAGTCGCCAAACGCTCTGAGCGAGCTGTGCACCAACACCGGTCGCCCGGGGTCCAACCCCAGGTTACGGAATCCGCTGGTAAGCTCGCGGTATGAAAGCATCGCCCTCCCAACAATCGGTTCTTCTACATCACCCCAGAACGAACCACTTGTCCGGCATGGCTAACAGCAGCCGGACTGCATAAAAATACGGCCAATTCTTGCAGTTGCACTGCAGCCGCACTGGCAGGATCAAACCCCTCCCCGCTGTCCTTTAAGTCCCCCACATCGACCGCATAGCCTTTAATATTATAAGGTAGAAGGTCAACCGTGGTAGCCTGCGCCAGCCCGGTTAATCCGGCCTGACTGGCGGCCAGTGCTGGGGACGGGTTGACAGATGCGCCAGCCTGCACGAAGATCAGTGTGCCGCCGCCCTGTTGGATCATGACGGGCGCGGCTGCCTGCGCCAGCAGGAAAGGCCCGGTCAGGTTCAGTTCCAGCGCGCGCGTCCAATCCCATTCGTCCAGCTCCAGTATCCCGGCGGGTGGAGAGGCATGCAGGCAGGTGACCAATACATCCAGGCGCTGCCAATCATCCAGCACATCCGAAATCAGCGCGCGGCACGGCAGTCCTTTGCCGATGTCACCGGTGTAACTGCGGCATTCAGCCGCCAGCGCCTGCACCTGCGCTGCCGTCTCATCCAGGTGGATGGGCGAAAGGTCGTGCAGCGCCATTTTTGCGCCAGCGCGGGCAAAGCCCAGCGCAAGTACCCGTCCCAACGGACGGCCGGCTCCAACGATCAAGACAACTTTTTCGCGCAGGGGTCGCTCATCAACCATGTTTATTAGTCCCCAAATTCTGTCTGGCAAAGCGGTATCATCCCGGGATCAGCCTCAGCCGCGTTCAGAGTCAGATTGAAATACGGCGAGGGGTCAATTGTGTTGTAAAGCTCCAATTCGTTCAGGAACTTCCCTTGCCCGTCATCCTTGACGACCGAAAAATGCAAATGGACGCCAGTCGGGTTTCCCGCAGTGCCAGAATAATTACCTTGAGTACCAAGAAGCGTGCCAGCTGTGACAAATTTCTCGGTCACGCCGGGAGGAAAGCCCGAGGCGATCAAAGAATTGCCCTGCGCGTCCGCCATGTGGGTGTAATAAGTCCAGATCTGGCGGCCGGGCTGCAAAGGATCATCCGGGATGCGGATGATGACGGTGGATTTCCAATCAGACAGGCGGGTCAGGTAGCCGTCATAGGCGGCTACCACCGGCGTGATGCCGGTATCGGTTCCCCCGAAAATATCCAGCCCGGTATGGCGGTGCCCGGGCCGGAAGGAATCATCCCACAGGAAGCCGATGAAGCCGTTGGTCGGCATGACAAAAGGCGCAGCGCCGCAGCGCTCGCCGGCCAATACTGCCCACTCTGAGTGAGCCGCGGGATTGCGAATCCACTGCATGACGCGCGCCGAACGCGGCGACGTTCGCCCGGAAAGGAGAAAGAATAAAGTTGCCCCGGCTGCCGCGGCGACCACCAACCCGGCAATCATCAGAGCGCGCCGGTTCATGCTGCCAGCAGGTGCGCTTGCATCGACCACGGGCCGGTGCGCGTAATGCGCACCGGGACGACCTGCCCGCGCAGGTCGGCTTCACTTTCGACAAACACCAGCTTATTGGTCGGGGTACGGCCTTTCCAACGCCCGCGCACCTTTTCCTCGAACAGCACCTCGACGGTCTGGTCAAGGTAGCGCGCGTGAATTTCATCCACCAGTTTTTCCTGCAGTTCTTCCAGCGTGCGAAAGCGGCGCCATTTTTCTTCATCCGGCACGTCATCCGGCATGCGCCGCGCCGATACGGTGCCCCCCCGCGGCGAGTAGCGCGCCAGGTGGGCCACATCCAGTTTGAGGTCGGCCAGCAGGTCGTAGGTGTGCTGATACTGTTCTTCGGTCTCGCCGGGGAAACCGACGATGATGTCCGTGGCAATGGAAACGCTCGGGATGCGCGCCCTAATGCGCCCGACCAGCTCGCGATACTGCTGCTGGGTGTAGCCGCGGCGCATATTTTCCAGGACGACATCATCGCCAGCCTGGATGGGCACTTCAATGTGCGGCATGACCTTCGGCAGCTCGGCAACCGTGTCGAGCAGCTCGTCGGTCATCCAGTTGGGGTGCGAGGTGAGGAAGCGCAGCCGCTCGATGCCGTCCACGTTGGACAGGCGGCGTAATAACCCGCTCAGGTTGGGATAATCCGGGCGGTCCTGGCCGTAGCGGTCAACGATTTGGCCGAGTAAGGTGATCTCTTTGACGCCCTGGGCTGCCAGCGCGCGCGCTTCTGCCAAAATTTCTTCCGGCGGGCGGCTGAGTTCCACCCCGCGACGGTAGGGGATGATACAGTAGGTGCAGGCATGCGAGCAGCCGTACACAATGGGGATGAAAGCGCTTACCAGGTTGCCGCGCTGCTCCACCGGCAGCACCAGATCCTCGTCCTGCCAGGCAAAACGCTGCGCCACCTCAACCGCTTCCAATTCACGCCCATCCCGTTTGAGCAGGTATTCGACCAGTGGGGTCGGGTCGGAGGGCGGTGAAAAAACGTCCACATACGGGAAGCGTTCAGCAACTTTGACATTGCCTTTGACGCCCACCAGGCAGCCCATCAGATTGATTACCAGCTCGGGGCGGTATTTTTTGATTTTATTGAGGGATGTGAGGCGGCCGTAGGCCTTGTCCTCAGCAGATTGACGTACCACGCAGGTGTTCATCACCACCACATCGGCTTCCTCAGCTTTGGGCGAGGCGTGATAACCCAGATGTTCCAGCGCCGATGCCACGCGTTGTGAATCGGCCACATTCATCTGACAACCTTCGGTCCAGATGTAGTATTTCATGGGCGAGATTATAACAAAAATTTTGGCGGATAATCGGCCTGAATTTGTCATATTTGCGGCGCCAACCCTGGTTTGGGTATAGGGACCGTCTCAAAAGCGGGCGGGCATGGAAACCCGCCCCTACCGGTAGGGGACGGGTTCCACCCCGTCCCGTATATAGCGGATGAAAATTAACAAATAATTACTTTTGGGACGCCCACCTACATTTAGATAAACCGGTAACCCATGCTCTGCAACGGTCTTTCGAGCCTTAAATCGAACCGCGGGCACAAAAACCAAATCGATGCAAGGTTTTCCCGGCGCTTTTTGAGCCTTTCCCAACCTTCGCGTTCTTAGATCGATACCAAATCGCCCAGCCGCACCTGAGAGACAAACAAAATTCTGGAAGGAATATCTAATTTTCCATGTCTTTTGCCACCCGCTGCAGAACAGGGTCTGAGTCTGCCGGGGCATCCAGCCGAAAGTGGACGGTTTCCAGGTAGCGGCCAAAATGAGTTAGCCCTGCTGTCAGGGCGGCCTCGCAGGTTGCGTCCGGCATCGCTTGTGCTTCCCACCACCAGTTGCGCAGCACGAGGGTGTTGGTTTTGCGTTCGTAGAGCAGTTCAGCGCGCGCAATAAACTGGTCACCATACAGCACGGGCAGCACATAATGTCCGTATTTGCGTTTGATGGCCGGGGTGTACACCTCCCAGGTGTAGTCAAAGTCGAATATCTTGCGCAGCATGTCACGGTGCCAGAGCAAATTATCCAGCGGGCCCAGGAAAGTCACCGCAGGCGCCGGGCCAGGTATTTGCCCCACAGATGCAAGCAGCGGCGATTCGCTTGCCCGCATCATATACGTCTGGCCGTTGACCTCCGCAACAGCCACATGCAGCACTTCGCCGCGTTCGATCAGGCGCGCGAGTGCTTTGGTGCGTTCAGTGGACTGCATCCCAAGAATTCCGAGCCAGCGCTCTCCGGCGCCGGGGTTGGCCAGGCCCATGCTGCCCACCCGCCGCAGCACGTGCCAGTCGTGATAATCAGCTTCGCTGGCATGCGGGTCGGGCGCATTCAGTAGATCGGCGGGCAACAGATTCTCGACCAGGTCAAAATAGCGCCGTGTTCCTTTGCGGTGATGAATGCCGAGCCGTCCCATGATATACAGGTTCTCCATGGCAGCGCGCTCCACCCGGATGGGAAAACCCCAGTAGCCGCCGATGCGGGTTTGGTCCTCCAGATCGACCGACGAAAGCGGGCCGTGCTCGCGTATTTTTTCCACGATGAGCGGTTGCAGCCGCCTGGGTTCCTCTTCGGAGAAGCGCACATTGTCCAATCCATGAACGCGGCGGCGGGTAAACTGCGGCCAGTCTTCCGTCAAGTATATGGACTGAACCTTGTCGAAGCCGTCCCACAACAGGCGGTCCGTGTAGAGCAGTTCATCGAGCATGGGCGCGCGGTAATCTCCCAGACGCGCCTGCAGCACCAGATCGGGGTTCCAGCCCACTACGTTAACAGGATCGAACTGAATACAACCCAGGCGCCGCACAATTTCCAGCGCTCCGGCTTTTCCAACAAGCTGTCGCGGCGGTCGCAGGAAGTGGTGCGAAAGCAAAAACTGGCGGGCTTGCGTCCGGCTGATGGTCAATTGCGGCGGGGGAAAGGAGGATTTTGCGGCCATTCGGCTCCAGGAAAAGTGGTGTGTTGATTTTATTACTGGCTCAGTATAGCACAATATTTCTATTTTGTTTTAAACGAAGTTGCGCTGATTACAGCGCCGGATCCAATCCGAAGCAATCTGCACCGCACCTCAGTGAGCTGGTCATGCCAGACCAGCGTGGATTGTCATGGCGAGGCACGAAGCCATCTGCCCCGGTGGTGCAGGGCGACCTTTCATGGCAATGAGGGATAGTTATATCGGTGTGGATTGCTTCGATCTCTCCGAGGTCTCGCAAGGACAACCAAAACAGATGTCATCGCGAGCGAACGCAGTGAGCGTGGCGACCTGCGACAATCATCGAGCCTGTTGCACTTTAGACCGGCTGCCTTTTCAACCCAGTGCAGATTACTTCGACCTCTCCGAGGTCTCGCAATGACAGTGCGTGGCTGCCTTGTAAGCGAAGCAATCTGCGCTGCTCCGTAAGCGAGCAGGCCATCCCAGACCAGTATGAATTGCTTCATCCCCTCCGGGATTCGCAAAAATTTTATATTATTGGACCAGGCTGATCCACACAGTCCGTTACTTTTGCTTCAAAATAATCCAGGCGACCAGCGCCCGCAGCCCAACCGCCAGCAACAGGGTGGCCATAATGCCAATCATTCCGGCTATTGGCGGCGCCACCAGGCCGGAGATCAGCACGGATGCGTTGATTGCCAGGTTGTACCAGGCCAGGTGCGAGAAGCGATCGTTTACCGGCACCTTTTCCAGGATGTAATTGACCATGCCGCCGTTCATCAGCGCAAAACCGATCCCGCCGATGAACTGGTGCAGCAAATAGATCCACGTCTGGAAGCTGAAGGTGAAAATGGTCAGCGTTACGCTGGCGATCAGCAAGCCGTAGGCGGTCATGCGCCGAAAGCCCCAGCGGCTGGCCAGGCGGCGCACTTGCAGCGAGCCGGCAAAGTTCATCACCCAGAAGACTGCGCTGCCCAGGCTGATGGTCGCATCGGTCAAGCGCAGAGCGTCCACCTGGTAGCGCGGCACCACAGGGCCGATGAAAAATAGCGAGGTTTGAAACAAAAAGGTGATCCATAAGATGGGGGCAAAAGGTCCGCGCGTCACATCCAGCCGCAGTGCTTCCCAACGCGAAGCGCGCGCCGGAACCTGGTCGCCTTCATCCGCCTTTTCCGTGACAGCTTCCAGGGTTTCCGGCCGCATGGGAGCGGCTTCAGAAGCGGCGGGCGGCTTGATTAAAAAGAGGTGCAGCGTGCTCATCATGGCGCCCAGGAAACCGATGGCAAAAACAACCTGATAGCCATTGGCAAAGGACAGTTTGTCCAGCGCCAACCCCGAGAGCAGAGCTGTGACCATGGTAGTGACGGCGAACAGGGCGTTGCGCGTACCCGCCACCTGACCGCGCCATTCGGGCGGAGTCACCTCAGCAAAAAAAGCATTGAACAACACGCTGATAATAACGCCGGGTATGTTCATGACCAGAGTGATGGCGATGATCACCCAGATTTGAACATTGCCAGGCAGCAGAATTGGCAGGGGAATGAGTAAAAAATAGAAAAGGCGCATGACCAGCGCCGACCAGCGGACGGCTTTGGCCGAGGTCCATTTGCTGGTCAGCGTTCCGGCTGGGAAGGTAAATAACAGGTTGACCAGCGCGGGCGAAGCGGTCAAAAGACCGAGTTGAAAGGTGCTGGCGCCCAGGCGTGAAGCGTAAATATTGAGGAAAACCAGAACACTGCCGTTGAGTAACCCCCACCAGGCGATATCCAGGTAGAGATGCAAAAAATTACGGCGGTATTCCAGCGGAACTGGCTGCGGTGAGCGGAACAAGCGGCGGATGGCAAGCATAACCCATTGAATTATACGCCAATGGCTGCGGTATAGGCACTCGGGGGCTGTCATTGCGAACGAAGTGAAGCAATCTGAGCCGGGATAACAGTATGGCTGGCAGGGGAAAAGACACGATTCGTGCCGTTTTTTGCTCAGGAAATTTCCGCACAACGCCTGGATAACAGAGAAAGCTGCTGAATACCTGGCGTGTTGTTAGATTGTCGTAGATTGCTTCGTGCCTCCATTAGACTTAGGGTACGATGATGGTAACCGAACAGAGATTGAATAAGTCTACCGCTCCTCACAAGCATTAG
>MGMG01000077.1 GCA_001796355.1 Chloroflexi bacterium GWB2_54_36
CTTCCTGAAACCCCAGTTGACGCAGCAGCCGGTATAAATAGCTTTCCGCATTCTTCTGGGCGGTATCCAAAATCCCATCCGCTACCGCAGCTTTCTCGATTTCATCTTCAGCCGCCTTGCGCGCCAGACTTTCCAGGGTGACATCGCCGCGTTTCAAAATCCCCGTTTCGCGGTCATAAACGTACGAGAGTTGATTGTCCAGCGTCGCGACAAAGATTTCCGCTTCCGGCAGGCGTACCATCAATACGCCATTTTCAACCCACATCTGGTCCGCACCCAATTTTTCCAGATCGATCCCGGCAATAACCTCGCCATGCGCAACAAACAACAGCCGGTCGCCAAACAAAAAGCCAAGCGCGCCTTGTCCTACCTCGGTAGTGATCACCTTTTCCATCGAGTATTGCACGGTTTCCAGGCGGGCTAACGACCGCACCTCGCGCAGGATGGTTACCGGGTCGGGAATAACGGTTGGCGTGGGGTGCAATACATTGGTCACCTGTGTGGAAAGGTAATTGCTGGCCTGTTCAACCGGTTGCATGGCTTTTTGAGCGCCATTTTTTAATATCAACCCGGTCGCGGCCAACAGACCTGCAATGATGACCACCAAAATAAGAAGCGATACGGCTAAGCCTTTGATAAATTGTTGAAATGTCATCCATTCCTCATTTACTGAAATACATTCAGCTGAACTCTCGTTATCCGGCCCGATAAATCGATTTAAACAATAACGATTATAATCAAGATTCGGCCGGTATCCACTACCTGGAGGGAATCATCGCCGTGCCCATTATTAAACACCATCCGATACTCATAGTTCTTATTCTCACTACTATATTGTCGCTGGCCGCCTGCCAGGCGGCCACGCCAACTTCCACACCCACCCCTACCGGCGGTCCGCTCCAACCGACCTCCACCCCGACCCCGGTTCCATTGGGCGATGCGGGCAATCCCATTCTGATCGGCTATGTTTATACCGATCCAGATACCGATACTCAAGCCGCGATCGAAGCGCTTGCTGAAGAACTGGATACCCGGACGGGAAACTCTTTCGGGGCGGTAGTATATCCTACCTATGAACAACTGCTGAGCGAAATGGAAGCCGGCCGCATCCACGCCGCCTGGTTGCAGCCGATTACTTTCCTGCATGCCAGTACACAAGGGATTGCCCAGACAGCTTTGCTTGCCAACCATTTTGGCACTTATTATTACGGGACTCAATTCCTGGTCAATATCGAAAATGGCTTCACCGTGTACTTTGACCCGACAACCAACACTTCTACGGCGGATGCAGCGACGGCGCTGCAGCAGTTGGATGGTCTGCGGCCATGCTGGGCGGAGGAAGGCTCAATTTCCGGGCTGATCTATCCGTTGGGGCTCCTAAACCAACTCAACATCAACCTTTTGCCGGGCGCAATTGTTCAATCCCACACTGCCGTAATTCGCAGCCTCTACATCAAGGGAATTTGTGATTTCGGCGCCACCTTTTCCTACTCCGGCGACCCGCGGACTTCCAGCGCAGTCATTTCCGACTTGCCGGACGTCGATCAAAGAGTGGTCATCATCTGGCAATCCAGTCCGGACATCCCCAATATGAATTTTTCCACTATTCCAACCCTGAATCCCACTTTGCGCAGCAATCTGATCAGTGCGCTGACCAATCTGGTGAAAACGGATGAGGGCAAGGCATTGCTTACCCAGGCGACCGGCAATTACGATATCCAGGACCTGCGGGTGATCGATGATTCGGTCTATGATGCGCTGCGTGAGGTCGTGCGGCGCTCCGGTATTGACCTGACCGAGTGGCTCGGTCGCTGACCCCCTACCTGCTGCAAGAATGGTTCACCTTTGGCATGGTAAAATCACCGCTATGATTCGATTTCTGCGGTTCACCGCCCGGGCTTTCTTCACGACTGCCGCAGCCTTACTGCTGGTTTTGGGGCTGCCCACCCTTCTGGCAGAGATTTCCGCGCGTAACCGAACTTCCACGGTGGATCAGGCGCCAGACGCTCCGGTAGCCATCATATTTGGGGCTGGATTAAACCGCGACGGCGGGCCAAGCCCGGTGTTGCGTGACCGGGTCAGCACTGCCGTTGATTTGTACTTTGCCGGGAAGGTTCAAAAGCTGTTGATGAGCGGCGACAACAGTTACCTGGATTACAACGAGCCGGGCGCCATGCAATCCTACGCTCTCGAACTCGGCGTACCAGAAAAGGATATTATTCTGGACTACGCCGGAAGGCGCACTTATGACACCTGTTACCGTGCGCTGCACATCTTCGGTGTGACCAATGCGCTCGTGGTAACCCAGGCCTACCATCTGCCGCGGACATTGTTGACCTGCCAGGGTCTTGGTCTTAACGCCTTTGGCGTAATCGCCGATCAGCGAGAATATCACCCCATCACCATGCAGCGCTGGCGTATTCGCGAAGTGCCGGCGACCCTGGTTGCCCTCTGGGATGTCTATGTCACCCGTCCGTTACCTGTCCTGGGCAAACCCGAGCCCATTTTTTCCAATTCCCAAACAGACCCAACTTAATCGTCCGAGGTAATGATATGGATCGTGAAACCGCATTAAGCATCGTGCATGAGAACATCAAAAATCAAGGTTTGATCAATCACATGTTGTCGGTTGAAGCCGCGATGCGTTTCTATGCTGAGAAATACAACCAGGACGTCGAGCTATGGGGGCTGGCTGGCCTGTTGCATGACTTTGACTGGGAAATTCACCCAACCCTGGAAGAGCACCCGACTGCTGGCGCTCCAATCTTGAAAGAAAAAGGCGTCCCGGATGAGGTAATCCAGGCTATTCTCAGCCACGGGATCAATACCGGCGTCCCGCGTGACTCCCTATTCCGCAAAGCACTGTTTGCCTGTGACGAAATTACCGGGTTGATTACAGCAGTGGCACTGGTGCGTCCCTCGCGCTCACTATACGACCTTACTGCTTCATCGGTAAAGAAGAAGTGGAAGGACCGCGCCTTTGCCGCCGGTACCAACCGCGAGGAAATGGCTGAAGCTGCTGAAGATTTTGGCGTTGAACTCTGGCAGCACGTGGATAATATCATATTGGCTATGCGCAGCATCGCTCCTCAGCTTGGGTTGGCAGGATAATTGCAACACACTGTTTGCTGACCCTGACCATCCAGCTGAATAGAGGTGTTCAACCATGTCGATTGAAGGAAAAGGATTCTTTATCTGGAAAATCCGCGATGCTGAAGGCGGTGATCCGGCAAAGATCGTTACCGCAGCCCAGGCTGGCGGCTTTACCCATGTACTGCTAAAAATAGCGGATGGGCAGTACGCCTATAACCTGGACCGCAATTCCAATTCCGATTTACTTGCGCCGGTGGTCGATGCCCTGCATACTGCGGGGATTGATGCCTGGGGCTGGCATTACGTATACGGTTACAACCCCGCCGCCGAGGCCAATATTGCCATTCAACGGTTGCAACAACTCAAACTGGACGGCTATGTTATCGATGCGGAAATCGAATATAAACAGCCGGGCCGGGTGAATGCCGCCCGCCATTATATGGACCGCCTGCGCCGCGCCTTCCCCAATCTGCCGATGGCGCTTAGTTCCTATCGTTTTCCCTCATACCATCCACAACTGCCCTGGAAAGAATTTTTGGACAAAGTCGACTACAACATGCCGCAAGTCTATTGGGAAAAGGCGCATAATCCCGAACCGCAGGTGCAGCGTACCCTGCGTGAATTCGAAGCAAAATCGCCTTTCCGCCCCGTCATTCCAACCGGCCCCGCTTACCGTGCCGGTCGCTGGGCGCCTTCGGTGGATGACACCAATAAGTTTATGGATACGGTCAAAGCCAATAACCTTAAAGGTGCCAATTTCTTCTCGTGGGATGAATGCCGGCGTGACCTTCCGCAGATTTGGGACACAGTCTCAGGGTATCAATGGAACCCGCCGCCACCCACTGCGGACATCGTCGATAATTATTTTGCGGCCTTGAATTCGCGCGACCCGGTCAAGGTTAATAACCTTTATCTGCCGGGTGCGGTTCATACCACCTTTGTTCACACTGTGCAGGGTTCAGAGGCGCTGCGCGCCTGGTATTCCAATCTGTTCACCCAGCTTTTGCCCGAGCCTACCTTCACCTTGACAGGCGCATCCGGCAAGGGAAACTCGCGCCATTTCACCTGGACTGCCGCCTCGACGAAAGGTAAGGTCAGCAATGGCAGCGACACCTTCGGCTTGCTGGACGGCAAGATCGCCTATCATTATTCGTTCTTCCACGTCTCCCGCTAGAATCTGAAAAGGTATAACCAACCACCGGTTGCTGCCCTTCGACTAGCTCACTCGCAGAGTGCCCTGTGGGCAGGGACCGGTCGAAGCCCCTCAAAACCCGGTTGCTGAGCCTGTCGAAGCACCGGGCAATAAACCTGTCGAAGCACCGGTTGTTGCCCTTCGACAAACTCACTCGCAGAGTGCCCTGTGGGCAGGGACCGGTCGAAGCCCTTCAAAACCCGGTTGCTGAGCCTGTCGAAGCACCGGGCATTGCCCTTCGACAAGCTCAAGGCTCGGCATATCCTTATTTTGTAGTGGTTTTAGGCTTCCTCGCCGGACTTTTGGGTGCTTTTTTGCTACCAGCTTTACTCGTTCCTGCAGCCGGTTTTTTGATCGCGGGCTTTTTGGTTACCCCGGCCGGCTTTGTTGTTGACGAGGTAGCAGGTTTAACCGCAGGCTTGCTTGCAGGTTTGCCAGTCGTGACGGGTTTGGTTTTCTTTACCGGGACGGTTGCGGCTTTTACAGTTGGTTTGGCAGCCTTTTTGTTAACCGTCGTGGCTTTTGTAGTTGCCGTTTTTGACTTCACTACTGACGTTTTAGGCGCTTTTTTTGCAGGGGCTTTCGCCACAGACTTCGTTTTCACGGCTGCGGCCTTTGCAGTGGTCTTTGTTTTTACGGCTGACGTTTTTGTGGCTTTAGGCCCTCGGTCGCTTTTCGCTTTGTCAGCAGTTGTTTTTTGAGTCGCTGCAGCAGCCCGCTTCCTTCCAGGCTGGCCATCCAACGGCAAGGCCAACTGGTCTGCTCGCGCTTCAGGTGCCACCACACGCCGGACCTTCTTAAGCGGTTTTCCCTGCCGTTTTTCCCAGTAGGCCATCCCGTCCTCGATCACGGTCAAACCGGCGACCTGGTCCCCTGGCTTCACCGCAATCAATGACTTGCCGGTCGATTGGCGCCGTCCGGATGGGATCGCGTCGATGGTTTCGACTTTGTTGGCCGCTTCCTTCAATTGGATCACAAATTCCTGCCCGGGGTGACTGTAGGCCAGTGAAACCAGTTCAGCGCCTGGCTGCGGCTTGCAGGCAATGGCTCCCTGCCCGTAGCGGCCTTGGACCGGCAACTGCGCTGTTGGCAACCGCCAGCCTTTTCCGTCTCGCCCGACCAGCAGCAGATCGAATTCCGGTAGAATACGCGCAGCGCCGATCAGTTGGTCATTAGACGACAGTTTAATGCCGTTCACTCCGGCGGCCACCAATCCCATCGGCCGGACATCTTCTTCCGTGAACCGTATCACCATCCCTTTGCGCGTCGCCAGCAGCAATTCCGACTTGCCGTCGGTCAACACTGCCCAACCGATTTCATCGCCCGGGTTGACCTTTGCCAGCCAGAACAACTGTGTCGATGGCCCGGGCAGGTCGCGAATACTCGACTTCTTCACCAGGCCAGCGCGGGAAACGGTCACGATAAAATGTTCTTCACCCTCATCAAGGCGCGTCGGCGCGGAAAAGAGCTGTACTAACTTTTGCTCCTCTTCAAATGGCGAAGCTTTACGCAGTGGGATGCCGTCCTCGAAGCGTTCGACCTCGGGCAGCGACTGTACCGAAATGGCTGCAGCCCGGCCGTCGCTGGCAACCATATAGAGCGTCTGGTGGGTATTGGTGGCATACACCTGGCGCGGCGCATTCCGGCCGCTCCAGCGCGGCAGGGTTTCTCCGGAGGTGCGCCCAATTAAGCCGTCTTCTGTCACGCCAACCCACACATTCTGCGTCGGCATCAGGTCGGTGGTGGTCAGCAGGTTGCGCATTTCAGCGCCGTCTTTGAGGGCTACGATCTGCGTGCGCCGCCGGTCGGAATAGGCAGCCTTCATCGCCTTGAGTTCATCGCCGACTACCAAACGTAATTTTTGGGGCGAGCGCAGCAGGCTTTCCAACTCGCCGATCAGTTCCTGCACTTCTTTATATTCCAGTTCAATTTTGCGTCGTTCCAGCGCAGCCAGCCGCCGCAACTGCATCTCGAGGATGGCATTGGTCTGAATCTCGGTCAGCTTGAAGCGTTTCATCAGTTTGCTGCGGGCATCTTCCACATCCTGGGCTTTTCGAATCAAACTGATTACTTCGTCCAGATTATTGAGCGCCACGCGCAACCCTTCCAGGATGTGAGCGCGCGCCTTGGCTTTGGCCAGATCAAATTCACTACGGCGCCTGACAACCGTGATGCGGTGTTCGAGGTAAACCCGCAGCGCCTGTTTTAACGAAAGCATGTGTGGTTCGCCGCCCACCAACGCCAGCAGCGAGATGCGGAAGGTCGATTGCAGCGGGGTGCGGCGGTAAAGGTCGCGCAGCACATTTTCCGTTTCCGCCACCTTATTAAGCTCGATGACGATACGCATTCCCTGGCGGTCCGATTCATCGCGCAGATCACTGATGCCTTCCAGCCCGCCCTCTCGAGCCAGTTCCGCGATGCGTTCGATCAGTGAGGATTTGTTGATCTGGTAAGGTAATTCGGTGATGATGATCCGATTTTTACCGCGCCCCATTTCCTCCAGGTGAATCTTTCCGCGCAGGATGACCTTGCCGCGCCCGGTGGCATAGGCAGCGAGTAAATCCTCGCCGTTGTTTTCATGCATAATGATGCCGCCGGTCGGAAAATCAGGACCCTTTACGAATTTCATCAGGTCGCTGACGGTGACATCTTCCTGAACTTCCCACCTTTCCAATAGATAGTTAAGAGCATCGATAACCTCGCCCAAATTGTGCGGCGGAATACTGGTCGCCATGCCTACGGCAATGCCGCTGGCGCCGTTGACCAGCAGATTGGGGATGGCTGCCGGCAGGACATCCGGCTCATTGAGAGAATCGTCAAAGTTGCGAGTGAAATCGATCGTGTCGCGATCCAATTGCGCCAAAATATCCACCGCCGCCGGGGTCAGGCGTGCCTCGGTATAGCGCATCGCCGCAGGCGGGTCGCCATCCACCGAGCCAAAGTTACCCTGTCCGTCAACCAACGCGTAGCGCATGGAAAAATCCTGCGCCAGCCGCGCCATGGCTTCATAAACAGTCTGATCGCCATGTGGGTGATATTTACCCAGCACTTCACCGACGATCCGGGCAGATTTTTTGTAGGTCGAATCAGCCCGCAAGCCCATGTCGTACATACCATATAGGATCCGACGCTGAACGGGTTTTAAACCGTCGCGCGCGTCTGGCAGCGCCCGCGCCACGATAACGCTCATGGCGTAATCCAGGTATGACTGCTGCATCTCCTGGTCTATATCGACGTTCTTTACCAGCCCAATCTCCATAATAAACTCCTGCCGCGCTGCCGTGGCAACGGAAGATAGAATATTTGATCGCGCATAAGTTTATCACGGTTTAGCCGTGGGATAGCGCCGCCGCGGACCCTGCGTACCGAGGCCTTATGCTTTTGCCCGATCTTTAACCAAAAACCCCGAGGGACATGCCCTCGGGGTTGGTAGTGGATAACGGAGCAGCTTATGAGCTGGTGATATTGGTGATCGATATGCGCGAATTGTCCTCGATAAAATCACCGCTGGTGAAGCGTCCTTCCTGGAAGCCCGTTCCAGCCGGGATCAGTTTGCCGATGATGACATTTTCCTTCAGGCCAAACAGCGGATCGGCCGTTCCGGCGATGGCAGCCCCTGCCAGTACCTTGATGGTATGCTGGAAGGAAGACGCGGACAGGAACGAATCGGTGCTCAGCGAAGCTTTGGTCACGCCCAGCAAGATTTCAACATAGCGCGCCGGCTGTTTACCTTCCGAGACCATTACCTCGTTGCGGCGGTGAATTTCCAACCGGTCAACCAGGTCCATCGGCAGATATTGGGTGTCACCGGGGCGAATGACCTGCACGCGGCCTAACATCTTGCGGATGATAACTTCGAAGTGCTTGTCATTGATGTTCTGGCCCTGGGCGCGATACACCTTCTGAATTTCGCTCATCAAGTACATCTGAGCCGCGTCGCGGCCTTTGATGCGCAGGATGGTGTGCGGATTGAGCGAGCCTTCGGTTAGCGGTTGGCCGGCTTCGACATGTTCGCCGTCTTTGATCAGAATGCGCGAGGTGCTTGGGATTTCATCCTCTTCCGTTTCGCGAAGTTCGTACGATACGACCACCTTGCGGTCTTCCATACGCACTTTGCCGGTGTGCTGTGCTGCAATGGTGGCTTCACCCTGCGTGGCGATTGGATCGCCTAATGAAACCGCGCTTTCGTCCTTAACGGTGATTTCCCAAGATTCGGGGATCTCATACTCGTCGCTGACCATTTCAGCATGCTCGACCCGAACCACGCGCTGCTCGGTGAATTTTTCGGACTGGGTGATGCGCGCCACACCGGAGATCCGGGTAATGACCGCCTCACCTTTCGGCATCCGACGGGCCTCGAACAGCTCCTCTACGCGCGGGAGACCGGTCGTGATATCGCTGCCCGCCGCAACACCGCCGGTGTGGAAGGTGCGCAGTGTCAGTTGCGTGCCTGGCTCACCAATGGATTGGGCTGCTACAATACCTACCGCCGAACCCAGCTTGACCAATTCACCGCGGCCAAGGTCCATGCCGTAGCATCGCTGGCAGATACCGTGCGAGAGTTCGCAGGTCATGGGTGAACGGACTTTAAAGTTCTCGATGCCGGCGTTGAGCAGGGTCTTGATCACGTTGTGATCCAGCAAGGTGTTGCGCTCGGCTAAAATCTCGCCGGTGCGCGGATCCAGCATTCGCTCTGCAGTCATGCGGCCATACAAACGCACGCTCAACGGCTGCCCGGCGACGTCGTCCGCTTTTTTGATTATGATGCCATCGCTGGTATCGCAATCTTCCTGGTTGACGATCATGTCCTGCGCAACATCCACCAGACGGCGGGTCAGATACCCGGCGTCAGCAGTACGCAGCGCGGTGTCTGCCAGACCTTTGCGGGCGCCGTGCGTCGAGATGAAGTATTCCAACGCGGTCAGGCCTTCGCGGAAGTTTGACTGGATCGGCAAGCGGATAATTCGTCCAGCCGGATCAGCCATAAGGCCACGCATACCGGCTAACTGCGAGATAGGGCCGAAACCGCCCTTGGTCGCGCCGGAGTTAGCCATTGTGGACAGATTGCCATTTGGGTCCATCCCGCGACGGACAGCATCACCAACATCTTTGGTGGTCTGCTGCCAGATTTCAATTTCACGTTCGTTACGTTCCTGTTCGGTCAGCAAACCGCGGCGATAAGAGCGCTGTACGTTTTCAACGCTTTCATTGGCCTTGGCCAAAATTTCAGCTTTGTCGCTCGGCATGGTGATGTCAGCCACGGCAATAGTCGAGCCGGAGCGCATGGCAAATTCAAAGCCGATATCCTTGACAGCATCTGCGGTCTCGGTCGTGATTTTTTCACCGCAGATGTCATACACGCTGGCGATCAAGTCTTTCACGCCGCCCTTGTCGAGCGCCATATTCTGGAAGCGCATCGCATCGGGCAAGATGTAGTTAAAGAGCACCCGACCAACTGTCGTGCTGAGCAGCGTTTTGCGGGCTTCGGGCAGGCGGTTGTTATGCTCATCGTAGAATGTTTCTACGTTAACCTGAATGCGCGCATGGATTTCAAGTTGGCCTAACTGATAAGCCAGGTTGACCTCGTCGATGCTGGCGAAGTTGCGGCCATTACCGGCATGATCCAAATCGTCGATCATGGTCAGGTAATACACGCCAAGCACCATGTCCTTGGATGGGCTGATGATCGGCTCGCCGTCTGCGGGTTTGAGCAAGTTGCGCGATGATAACATCAGGTTGTTGGCTTCCCACACTGCCTTCTCGGAAAGCGGTACGTGCACAGCCATCTGGTCGCCATCGAAGTCAGCGTTAAAGGCGGTGGTCACCAGGGGATGTAATTGAATGGCAGAGCCTTCGATCAGGATCGGCTTGAACGCCTGAATACCAAGTCGGTGCAGGGTTGGCGCGCGATTGAGCAGCACTGGCCGTTCTTTAATGACCTCTTCGAGTACTTCCCAGACCTCGGGACGGTTGCGTTCGATGAACCGGCGGGCACCTTTGACATTCGCAGCATAGGAATGGAAAACCAGCTTGGCAATCACAAACGGCCGGAAAAGTTCTAGCGCCATGGTCTTTGGCAGTCCGCATTCGTACAGTTTCAGGGTCGGGCCGACTACGATAACCGAGCGGCCGGAATAGTCAACACGTTTGCCGAGCAGGTTGCGGCGGAAACGCCCCTTCTTGCCCTTGAGCATATCGCTCAAAGACTTCAGTTCGCGGCGTCCACGGCGCGAAAGCGCCTTGCCGCGCTGAGAATTGTCGATCAGAGAGTCAACCGCTTCCTGGAGCATGCGTTTTTCATTGCGCACGATTACATCCGGGGCGCCCAATTCGAGCAGACGTTTGAGACGGTTGTTACGGTTGATTACCCGGCGGTAGAGGTCGTTCAGGTCAGAAGTGGCGAAGCGGCCGCCGTCCAACTGAACCATCGGGCGCAGGTCGGGCGGAATGACCGGCAAAACGGTCATGATCATCCACTCGGGTCGGTTGTTCGAGCGGCGGAAAGCCTCCACCACCTTCAAACGAGTGGTCGCTTTCTTGCGCTTCTGCTTGCTCTTGGAGGTCTTGACTTCGTGCCACAGATCCTCGGCCAATTTTTCCAGATCGAGGCGGCGCAGCACATCGTAAAAGGCTTCAGCGCCCATATCGGCGCGGAAGACATTGCCCCACCGCGATTTCAGTTCGCGGTAGCGATTTTCAGTGAGGAAGGTGAACGGCCGCAGCTCTTGCAGCTCGTCGCGCTGGCGGGAATTGTTATTCTGCGAGACGTTGGACTGATCTTCTAGAGCATTGCGCAGACCTTCCATCTCGGTATCAGCCTGAACGCGAATCTCCTCGATCTGCATTTTGATCATCTCAAGATCGCGCTGCAGTTGTCCTTTGGATTCCTTTTCCAGTTCATCCAACCGTTCTTTGACAACTTTTTGAATCTTGGAGATTTGCTGGGTTGTAATCGCCTCGCCGGCGGCGGCAATCTCGACGCTGGCGGAATTGAAGACGATGGCAGCGCGGGTGGGCGTACCCACTTTTTCCTGCAGTTGACGTTCCAGCGATTGGCCTTCCTGGATGACCGGTTCGAGCTTTTGCGCAATTTGCTCGTCGTGGCGGGATTCCATGTCCTGCTTTCGCTGGTTTAACTCGCCAATTTTATGGTCGCGGCCTAGCTTGACTTCCAGAATGCGCGCGTTGATCTGTTGCGCCTGCTCGCGTTCCGAGAGATTAATTTCATCGTCCAGGCGTTTCAGCGCCTTCTGACGAGCATCTTCATCCACATAGGTGACGATGTACTGCGCGAAGTACAGTACCCGGTCCAGGTTTCGGCGGGAAATATCCAGCAGTAACCCCAGGTATGAAGGAACCCGACGGGTGTACCAGATGTGGGCCACCGGGGTTGCCAGATCGATGTGACCCATGCGTTCGCGCCGTACGGAGGACCGTGTGACTTCGACACCGCATTTGTCGCAAATAATGCCTTTGTAGCGCGGATTTTTATATTTGCCGCAGTAGCATTGATAATCGCGGGTGGGGCCAAAAATGGCCTCGTCGAACAGGCCATCCTTTTCCGGGCGCAGGCGCCGGTAGTTAATTGTTTCAGGTTTTAATACTTCACCATACGACCAGCTACGAATCGTATCTGGCGAGGCCAGGCTGATACGAAGTGCAACCAAACTTTTCGTTTCCACTAATATGCCTCCTCAGACTGGAACCCGGGGGGTTTAAATAAGAATGGACGCTAGAGAAATCTCTCAGCGTAAAAATCGTTTTAGAGGACTCCCAGGACACACATGCAAACTTGAATTATATCACAAGAACTACATTCTTCAAGAGTTTTTAAGACCAATTTCAAAGATTTTTCAATTTCCCCGGATCAATTTGGCAAACAATTCCCTGGAACCCATGTTCGTGATTAATTATAACCCACTCTACCCCATTTTCGACCCACTCATTTATGAATCCTGGCTCAACCCGAGATCATTGCCTAAGTCGTCCACAAAGTGGAACGAAAAATAGGCATCGGTCTTTGCAAGCGGCAGCCGGGCAAATGAAAAATGATATTCTCCATTGCTCGTGACCGGAAACCGGCTCTCGCCGGAGGTCATGGCTGCGATCGGTTGATGGCTTCGCGCTATGGCAAAATAATCCATCTCGTTTGCATCGAAAGATGTCCCGCTGATGGAATATTCATTTTCCTGCAAATCCAGATTGATGTTTCCCAGTACCGAGACATAGCGGGAAAACACCACCTGCCGGTAGAAATAAGCGCTTTTAGCGCCATCCTTGGATTCCGAAAAAATGACCAGATACTCGCCAACCTGCGAATGGGCCACAAGCTGCTGATCCTGCTGGGGCAGCTTATCCACGATCATTTTTTCAGTCTCAGTACTGCTGATGATGGAGAGATAGAATATGGCCAAAAACCCTGTCAGAACAACCCCGGCAAAGCTGATGAAATAATGCTTTCCAGCAGGTTTTTCAGAATCCGCGATGGTATCGAACCAACGGTTAAGAAAGGGAATCATGTACAGCAATTTAAAAACCCAGTAGCCAAGCGCCACACCGATGGTATTGATGATCAAATCATCGATGTCGAACACGCGGAAGCGGAGCATTAATTGAAATACTTCAATCGAGAGCGTGACCAGGAAACCCGTTGCGAGAACGACGGTGAACTTTCTGGACTTGTGGAACAAGAGCGGTAGAAAAATCCCTAGTGGCGCCAACAATACCAGATTACCCAACAAATTACGGATGACGAATGGGTTTTCCAGATATCGTAAAAAACGGATCATCTGGACAAGAGGGATTAAATTGGCATCGTTGGGATCAAAACCGTAAAGGACGATATCCATTGGGAAGAAAGTATAGGAAAACACGAAGCAAGCGTAAATGAAGAAAAAATTGACCACAATCTCGCGCCCCAGGTGCAGGCTGCCTGCTCGCCTGGCCGCAAGGATACGGTGGATTACCCAGGCAGTGATGATGATGAGGAAAATGGGTTCGCTGTTTATTGAAATCAACTAAGGTTCCTTCCACGGTCAGTTTCGCCAGAAGATTATACCCGATGGAAATTGACCATCCCCCACCTAGAGAGTCGGCGACCTTTGCGGTTTATGCAGATTACGAGTGCGATGCACCTGCATACAAGGTGCGTCGCACTTGCATTTGGGTTACACTTGCATTTGACACTTACTCACCATGATGCGTTGGAAGGGTGATGCTGCGCCCACTTCGCTCTGCAACAGGAACAGCCATGAAACGTGCACAAACCCATGGGCAGCAAGGAACGACGCCTGCGGTTTATCATTCTGTAGGCTGGTCGTTCCCCGCTTGGATTGATAATAAATCCTGTCGAAGCACCGGTCGCTGCCCGCACTCACAGATTGTCCTGCGGACAGGGCTCGGAACGGATGGCCACCCACCCTACAAAAACCTTCGTGATCTTTGTGGTCTTTGTGACCTTCGCGTTTTATTGTCGAATGCCGGGATGAAATTGAATCTCGCCACCCCTCATCTGTCGGATCAGCCTTTATTCTGCGGCATACCGACTAACGGCTTGACCGGCGGTTGTTCCTGCAAAGGAATTCGGATTGTAAAGACGCTGCCTTTTCCCAACCGGCTCTCCACCACAACCTCGCCGCCGTGCCGTTCGGCAATCGACTTGACGATTGCCAGTCCCAGCCCGGTCCCGCGCTGCTCATGCGCCTCGCGCCGTTCGCTGCGGTAGAACTTTTCGAACAACCTGGGCAGATCGAGCGGGGCGATGCCAATTCCGGAATCGACTACCTGGAAGGCGAGTTTATTGTCCTGTAATTCCAGGCGGACAATGACTTCTCCGCCTACCTTGGTGTATTTGATGGCGTTTTCAACCAGGTTGATCAGGGCTTGCTGGATGAGCGCCACGTCGGCAGTCAAATCGGACGGCAATTCCTCTTGGAGCGGTTCGATGGCCAGCCGAATTTTCTTCTGGTTGGCCTGCGGCGTCAGTTGATTAATCACCTGCTCGACCAATGTTTCCGGTTGCAGCTGGCTTAGTTTCAGCTTGATGCCAGAGTCCAAACGCCCCAGGTCGAGCAGGTTGTTGACCAACCGGCTCATATCTTCGATACCGTGCACCATTTTTGCCACGTAACTCTTTTGTTGGTCATTCAACTCACCCACCATCGACATCATGGTGGTGTACCCGCGCATCAGTGCCAGCGGCGAACGCAGATCATGGCTGACGGTTGCCACAAAGTCGGATTTGATCGAGTCGAGTTCCTTGTAATGACTGATATCGCGCATTACACAGACCTTGCCGATTTGTTGATTCTCGCCCATCACTGGCGCCACCGAGGCATGGTAAATGTTGCCATTCGGTAGCTTTACTTCTCGCGTGGCTATGCGCATCTCAATAGGCCCGGTCAACAACGCGGCCAGTTCCGCTGAAGAAACTACTTCCTGCGCTGGCAACCCGACCGTTGGAGATGCGATCAAGCCCGTCACTTGCAAAGCAGCCGGATTTAGCAGCAGTAGCCGGTCTTTGTCATCGAACACCATAACCGGTTCCGGGTTGGAGGTCAATACAGCCTCAAGCCGGCGCCGGCCAATTTCAGCCGATGCGTACAGGTTGGCATTCGCAGCAGCTACCGCTGCCTCGCCAGCCAGGGTGGAGAGGAACCGTACCTCCTCATCTTCGAACTGCCTTGGCTTTTGGTAGCCAATCCACAGCGCGCCATAATACGTGTTCTCATGATA
Source organism: Chloroflexi bacterium GWB2_54_36 (assembly GCA_001796355.1). Classification (GTDB taxonomy): domain Bacteria; phylum Chloroflexota; class Anaerolineae; order Anaerolineales; family Anaerolineaceae; genus Bellilinea. The sequence continues at coordinate 15,020 of MGMG01000077.1, forward strand.
CAGCGCCAGCCCAATTAACGCCGCTGGGTGTAGCTGGTGATCCAATGAGGAGATGCGCCGCACCCGGGTTGTATTTTGAATGGTTAACACTTCCTGCTGGCGCATCAAGTCGAACACCTGGCCGTCAAGGTGAGAAAATTGATCGGCAACCGGCCCGGCGCTGATGGTGACCAGTTTATCGCCGGCAATATCCATTCGCACGCCTTGTATCAGTACAGCCCGCGCGGATACGGCATCTTCGCTTAACGCCGCTTCCAGGATGGGGTGCACAGCATCATAGATATCCAGTTTGGCAGCCACACCCTGGCTCACTTTGAGCAATTTGTTCAATTCATCCAGTCGGGCTTTCAGGCTGAGGCGCATTTGTTCGAACGATTTTCCCAGTGCGCCGATCTCGTCCACACCCGTCACGGGCGCCGTCGACGACAACTCCCCCTGGGCGATGCGGGTTGCCTGACCGCCAAGTTGTTTGAGCGTTTGCGTAACCGACCCCAGGGAGAAACGCAGCATCACATAAGCCAGCATGGTGAACAATCCCAAAATGGCCAGCAACGGGACAGCAATTTCCAGCGAGGTTTGTTGAGCTACCCGGGCTGGCATGGTTGCGACGACTGCCCATGGCCGGCCAACGACGGGTTGGTAATACACTAACTGCCGGGTGCCGGTCGGCGAGAAATCCTCGAAGAACACCGGCTCGCCATCAACTTTATCAGTGTACATATCCATGCCGGTTAGGGCAGTCGTTTCACTGGTACGGTAGAGGATTTGCCCGGCATCATCCAGAATGAATCCTTCCCCGCCATCATCGCCAAGGGAAGCTAACGCGGTCAACGCCGGTTGCGTAAAGGGGTTGATCTTCAAGTCAGCTCGCCCCAGTAAAACCCCCTGAGCTATCCCGGCATCGTCCAATATCGCGGCAACGAACGAAATATTTCCACCGGTTTCGGTCGATGCGGGTGGCACAGTGTAAATTTGTAATCGGATGCCCTTATTTGCCAGCCCGATCGCCAGTTCCTCTTCATCAGTTAAATCATTCTGCGAGAAAGTGGATTGAGGATAACTTCCACGGATGGCTCCGGCAGCATCGAACAGCGTTAGCTGGTGAAAATAAGATACCGCCTTAATGTTGTAAGCCAGTTCGTCCTCGATGGCATCATCCGGTAAGTTGGCCAGGTCTGGTGTGGCCATATTGAGGATAAAACTCTGCCCGGCTTCCAGGAAATACGGCACACTTTCCGCTGCAATTCGAGTGGTATTCCCAAGCCGGTCCTCCATCATCTGGCGGGCAGCATAACCAGCCACCAGCCAGTCAGCCAGGGTCAGCACCAAAACCAGGATAAGGACCATGGGTAATGTAATCGTCATGAAGCGGGTTTGCAAACTGGTTTCAGCTGGCGACGGCACCAATTTCGCCGGACGCCGCCACAAAAGCGGGAAGATCCAATAAATCAATTGACCAAGGAAACCTGCTGCGTACAGCGGGAGAATTTTAGCGAATATCTGCATCCAGTTTTGAGCCAGTGCATAGTCCAGGCGTTCAGCCAGGATGCCGGGAATGCTCAAAAAGGCGATCAGCAGGAAAACGGGGATATAGACCAGCGAGAGTAAAACTGCCGCGACGAATGGCTGCCTCAACCAGCGGAAAAATCCTGTGCGGTAGCACTGCCGCACAGCAGCGCCGTAGATCAACGCCAGACCGGCTATTTCCAGTGGAGTGAAAAGGCTGTGGGTGACAAACATCCCCAGCACCAAACCGCTTGCCAGACCAACCAGTCCTGCGCCCGCTACCCCAACCATGCCACCAGCCATTACCCAGGGAATAGCGCTGAGCACAAAAACCAGCGGCTCTTCAGCTTCAATGGGCAAATTGGGAATGGGCAGAGCGCCAGATTGGGGTAAATAGAAATTGAGGAAGATCAGGGTCAGCGGCGTGGTTGCGATGAGGAATAGTATCAGGCCCCATTGTTGGGTTGACTTACCAACCAGGTATTCACGCCATTTAAAGAATCCCCATCCCAAAGCGCCAGCCAAAATAAAAAGGCCAATCCAGCTGCTTACCTGAAAAGGTAAATCGAAGTACGGCTGTGAGGAATACGGGTTGAAATCAATCAGCATGGAAATTCACCACGTCAGGCAATGTGAAAATTATAGCATCCCGCACAGGCGCGGCGTCCATTTTCATGCATTCAAAATGTGAAAGATAGGGAAACCGCAAGGTTGCCAGACATTAACAATCCGCAATCGCCGTGATTTCCCTCGATCATCATGGCTTCCTCGGGCCTTTTCGGATAAAATCTACGCCTTTTCGATCAGTTCAAGCGCGCGCTCGACGACCTGCTCGATCGTTAACCCTTCCGAGTCCAGAATGATTGCATCCTCGGCTGGCCTTAGCGGGGCAAGCTTTCGACCTGAATCATACGCATCGCGCCAGCGCAGGGAAGCTAGAATCTGGTCATACTCGGCAATTTCTCCGCGAGCAGTTAACTCATGGTAGCGGCGCCGGGCGCGTTCTTCGACGGTCGCCACCAGATAGATTTTCAACTCGGCTTCGGGGAAAACGACCGTTCCAATATCCCGGCCGACCATGACCACCCCGCCGCGCTGCCCAATGCGCCTTTGCAGCCGGGTCATGGCCTGCCGCACACGCGGGTAAGCCGAAACTTGCGAGACGTTGGCGTCCACGTCAGAGCTGCGGATATCCCAGGTGATATCTACCCCGTTTATACAAACATCTGCGCTTCTGCCATCCGTTATGGACGGCGGCCTCACATCAATATTCACTTCTTCGGAGAGAGCTGAAACCTCGTCTTCCTGATCCACGCGCCCCAGTTTTTGCAGGGCTGCCCAAGTGACGGCGCGGTACAGAATGCCAGTGTCGAAAAATAAATAGCCGATCCGTTGAGCGAGGCGTTCACCCAGGGTTGATTTTCCCGAGGCAGCCGGCCCGTCGATTGCGATGATACTCGGTTTAACCATACAAATATTCCAATCTAAGAGGTTGATTTCAGGGGTTAAACCCTGGCGCATCCGGGAATAAATCAGCGCGCGCCCATAAGACAACAATTGTTTTTTCCACCGGAACGGATTTGAAGGCAATCCATTGCAACCACTCATCAATACTCATCTGCCACTTTGGGTTGACTTCCAGAACAAAGTCCTGGCCGCGGTAGGTATCCGCTAATTCGGGCGATTGCTTATCAACAGTGATCAACAATGCTGGCGTGGACGTCGATGCAGTAGTGGTTACATATTGCGCCTGCCGGTAATCACGCAATGCCCAGCGCAGTGCCGGGGAATCAACCCCTTCGACCACCAATTCAAGTTCCCCGGGAACGCGCATTTTCCAGGTCGAGAGGTCATTGAGGGTAGTCTGCAGCAAATCCACCTCATCCACCCAGGCCCCACGCCGCCAGATCTGACCCTCGGGGTTGGCTCCTAATCCTGTGCCACCCCAGGCTGCTGAAAAGCCCCACAATCCCAACGCCGCGATTAAGCCCCACATTGCCCCCTGCCCGGCGGTTTCCTCGTCCCAGAACCAACGGATCACGAAAGCTGCCCCCACCAGCAGCAACACCGGAAAAAGCGTACTAACCGTCTTGACTAAGGTCGAGACTTCCGGGCGGTCAGCCTGGAAATAGGCGATAAAGCTGAGCCAGGTAAAGGCTAATAGCACAACCACAATTATGCTATACGCAATCGCTGTCCAGCGAAAACTAACCGCTGCCGTCAACAGCTTCGCCAGTTGACGTGCTGCCAACGCCAGCATGGGCAGCAACGCCCAGCCCAAATCAGCGACCTCGCGCGCCGGGGAAAGCAGCGCCAGCGCTAACGCCGCCAGCCACCAGACCGCTAAAAAGGTGTCCAGCGGGTTTTTCGTCTGGATGACGCGTACAAGGCCAACGGCCGCAAACAAGAATCCAAGCGGCTGCGAGAGGACAAGTCCGAGCAGCATCCGGCCGGCTGTGACTGTGCTCGCCTGCGACCAACCCGTCAAATATTGAACGATGCCATTGGCTGCGGCATTCAAGCCGTTAGGAATCAGAAAAAGCAGCGTGCCAAATACCAGCACAACGCCTATGAACCAGCCAAGCACAACTTTCCAGTCGAATCCGCCAGATACGCCGGCAAATGGGTCCTCAACGGGCTCTTCGACCGGCTGGCGGGGCTGAAAGACGAAGCGGTAGAGCAGGGACGCAAATCCCAAACCAATGGCTCCCTGCCAGAAAGCTGGCCCACCCAGTAAGGCTAATCCTGCAAATGCACCCAGTAACGCGGTTTTTTTTGCCAGCAGGGCTGCCAGAGTTAAGAGTACAAACAGCCCTGCCCAGCTCATGCCGTTGGCCTGGCGTGAAACCGCCACCCAACCGGCATCGACCGCCAGTCCAAAACACAGCAGCAGCGCTGCTTTTTCACCCAGGTGTTTGCGGAACAACCAAGGGGTTAGTGCCAATGCCGTCCCAGCCAGCGCAGGCCAAAAACGCGCCACGGCTTCACCGGCACCGAATATAAAAAACCAGGCGGTGGTGAGCAGCCCGTAACCGCCTTCGCTGCCAATGAAATGCTCGCCGCCCAAAGCCTGCAGCGCATTGACCGCTTCGCTGTCAGTCAGCGGCAGCTTGCCCAACAGGATAAATCGTATTAAAAACGCAATTACGCCGGTTAGCAGCAAGGCGATGCGTTGGTAAGGTAGGTTGCGGTCTATGGATGGGTTCATGGCATCCCGTCTTGGGTCAGGATTGGCGAAAGGGGATTATGACCGGGTACTTCGTAAATGGTCACTGCTGCATTCTGAAAAACGATTTCTAAATTACCTTGAAATTTGGCTTCATTTACCCGGTAGGTGGTGCGTTCAACTGGCCCGATATAGATATATCGAATATTGTAGCGGTCGATCACCGTAGAAGCTTCATCCCAACTATTGGTGGCATACAGCAATTCCAGATCGCCGCGCCGCGAGCCGATTTCCTCCGCGCCGCCGCGCCATTGCCACTCATGGCCCTCCCAACCCAGCAAGGCAGGCTGTCCGCTGTGGGTCGAAACCCGCGCTGTGTCGGGGTTGTACGATGCGCCAACCGTCTCAGCAACGACGCCCAAAGGAGCCGTTTGCAGCCACATGAAAGCTGCCCATTCGTCAGGGTTGTATTGTTGCAGGTAAGCTTTGCCGTCCAGTGTCAGTTCGGACAGCGGCTTGGAGGGCAACCCGGTCTTCGCAGCCAGCATGATTACCGGATAAACGAGCGCAGCCGCTGTAACTAACAGCCAGATCACTTTGAACGCTACCTGCCGTAGGCCGTGTAATTTGCGCCACAGCATAGCGGTCGCGTACGCCGCTGCCAGGCCCCAAAGCATCCAGGCCTGGAAGTAGAACTTGAAAATCGTGTTCAAGCGCGTGCCAAAGCCATCTTTAAGATAGAAAAACTCCGGCAGCAGAGTCAACCCGGCGCCAACCAGGATCAAAATGGCAACAAAAGCATCCACCGAACGCTGCGGGTCAGCCGGAGCGGATGGCGCATCAGGCGCGACTTCCGCCGGCTCAGGTTGGCGTCGTGTGGCAGATAGCAACGCCCAGGCCAGAGCTACTACCCCGAGAAGCACCAGCCAGGTAACCAGGTCAGTAACCCGCCGCTGGATCGCCGTCTGAAATAGTTCAACACCCTGCCCGCCTTGCTTGCCAAAGTATTCGCTCAGACCAAAAACCAGGGATGAACCGAATGGTTGAAGAATGCTGACGCTTTGCTGCCACGAAGTTGCGGCGGACAAGGCTGCCTGGAAAACGCCCCAGGCTGCAAGCATGAGTACCCACAGCCCACCCACAACGCTGACGCCGGCCAGCAGGCCGTTCTTAATGTCCTGTCGCCGGCTGTGACGGGTCTGGTTTACCAACCAAAATGCGATAGGCAGCAGCAGCGGCAGGAACATAACCAGGAAATAGGCGCCGCGCGTTTGGAATGCCATCGACGGCAGCAATCCGCCAGCCTGTGACGCAAAGCCAAGGTAAAACGGCAGATACAGCACTCCACCTGTAAGCCCCAGCAGCAATCCGATCTTGAAAAAATCGGCCACCCGCGCCCACCCCCATCCATTTTGAGAGACGCGCAGCCAGGCGTATACAGCCGCAAACAAAGCAACATAAATCGGAAAATCCCAGGTGTTCAGGAAGGACAGCCCGCCTAAAATAACCGCGGTGGGCCAGAAATCGAAACGTTTGAACCATTCCTTGATCTGAATCGCCTCAATTTTCTCACCCAACCCGCGGTATGCCAGGTTAAGCGCCAGGCCAACCGCCAGCAACACAAACGGCATCCCTAGTACATGCGGATGCAGGTCAGCCAACAGATAGGAAAAGAATGGAAATTCGTTGATAATTTCGGTGGCAGCGCCGGACAGGTTGAAATCCTGCAGCACGCGCGAACCCATCCACCACAGCCAGCCGCCGCGCTGCGGCAGCCAACTGTAAGGTTGAATTGGCGCAGCGTTGATTTCTTTAATATTCAACCAGGTCCAAAAGTTCGCCAGCGGTTGACCTTCCATGCCGCTCGACCAGAACAAGCCACGGGCGTGCAGTACATCCAGCAATCCGCTTAAATTGCTTACCACCAGAATAAAAAGCGGGGCAAGCAGCGCCCAGCCGGTTGCACTCCGGGTGTGCGGGTCTTTGTCACCCTCGCCCGTCCTGGCCAGCAGGTTATACACAATCCCATAAGCAGCCACCGCAGTCAGCGCAAACCACATAGCTACCGCAAGGTTGAAAGCGACGCTGGTCGCCGTTCCGGTGACCTGTACCAGCATCGCGACCATGATGTAACCAAAGTAATAATAGGAAATGGCATACCCGGAGAGCCAGGGATCGATTGGCGGGAAGCCCGGCGAGCGCAAGATGGCGTTGATGAAGGCCAGTTCCATCGGCTTTTCGGTCCAATTGACTTCAGGATTGGCCGCCCGCACAAACGCCCAGGCAGCAAACGCCAGCGCAAACAGGACCTCGGTGGTAATCACCACCCGCTTATGCTGCCTGATCCAATCCCATAGCTCCAGCAAGTTGCCTTTCCCGGCTGCCAGGCTAATTCCAGCCAGCAGGATCAGCGCCAGCAGCACGCCCCCTGTATTGTTTTGCAACAACCCCAGGTAAGTCAGCAGCCAGAACAGGTAACCCCATCCCAGCAAAGCCAGCGGCCTTGCCAGCGTGTAACCGCGATCAGGGAGAAAACGGAACAGCCGCTGCGCCAGCGGCAGCGTCAGCCAACCGGCAATCGAGACCAGCAGGTACCACCACAACACATCGATCAAAGTTCATCCTCGTTTTTTGGCAATCCTGCCGGCCAGACAAAACTGCCATCGCTTTCGGGCGCAAAAACCAACACCGCCGTCACTGCATCCAGGTTGAGTTGGCCGTACAGGTGCGGGAATTCCTGTCCATCTTCGATTGGCTCGTAGCGCAACTCAGCAGCCAGTAGATTCGGGTCGATCAACAGCAGTACGACATTACGGTTGCCATGATAGAACTTGTTGGCGGTGCGCAGCAGCTGGCGCCCCGTTGAAAAATGGATGAAACCTTCGGTTTCGAGTGAGCCGGTGGCGTATGCGCCATTTTCCAGCGCTTTTGACCATTCATGTGCCGGGGCGATATGAAATATGCGCTTGGGACGCTCTGCATCACTCATGGAATCACCTCGTAGATGGCGGTCGAACCATCCAAATAAACCTGCTGCCAGTATTGACCGGCATAAGTGGGGAATTTGGCAATGCCAAAGGGGTCGTAGGTCACTTGCTCCAACTGACCAACGATGATGTATTTAACATTGTACTTCTGCAGGAATTGAACCGCCTGCTCGGGGTCAGTCGTGTTGTAGAAATTGGCCACTTCGTCGATGCGCGCCCAGATGGAGGTATCCGGAATCGTCGCCCGCTGCTGCCGCTGGTGCCAGTTCCAGCCAATGGTGGCGGGCAGGCCGGTGTAAATCGAGATGCGCGAACCCCAGCGGTACTCGACGGTATTGGCTTCTACGATCACCGGCGAGCCCTGAACGTTTTCCTGCAGCCAGCGGATGGCTTTGTAGTCTGCGTTCAGGTCCAGCAAACCATTCTGGTCATGGTACTGTGAGGTCTGCATGTAGGCCATGCCGTCCAAAGTATGGGGAGCTGAATCACTGATCCGGTCGCGCATTTTAGACGGAGCGGCGGTTAATGGGTAGAAAAATGCGAATACGACAAACAAACCGACAACAGCAATCCAGGCGTTGCGCCACCCCGGTTTCCAGCGGAGTTCGATTTGCGGCAGCAGCCAGAACAATCCGGCAGCCGCGCTGAGTGAGAACAGGGTCCAGGCTTGCAAATAAAATTTGAAGACCGTGTTCATGCGGTTGATGTCGCCAACCAGCACAATAATTTCCACTGCCAGCGTCAGCACTGCAGCCGTCCCAAGCATGAACAGCACCGCCCGTTTTGGGTCGGGTTGACCGGGACGCAGCAAAAGCAGCAGCGCCCAAACCGCCAGCGATAACGCCAGCCAGGTAACCGCTACTTTTTGCTGGTAGGTAAGGAACAAGACCACAACGATAAACAGTGCTGTTCCCCCTAAAATCACGGTTTTATAGGGGCGCAGCTTATTCAAAGATGACAGCGGAGTCTTTTCCATCCAATCGACGGTTTCCCAAAACAACCAGGTGACTAGGATTACCAGGAATAACCCCCAGTGGGTAAAGTAATCGTAAAAGGTGGTCTTTGCGCCTTGCCACAAATCAATCTTGGTGTAACCCTGCGCGTACCAGGCCTGATACGGCTGGTACAGCGCAAAGGCCAGCCCGGCCAGCAGAATCACTGCCTCAACCGCCACAATTAACCGCCGGATAACCTGCGGCAACCGCGGCAGAAACTTTTCGGGGGGTACAGCGTGACGGATAGCACTGTAAAGAATAGCCGCAATTGCCAGGCCGAGATAGGTGGGCATATCCCAGGTGTTGGCCGGGTACAAAGCGCCAATGGTCAGTCCGCCAAGGAACATGGACAAACCAAAGGGCAGCCATCCGCTCGCGTGCGAACCAATCTTCCAATTCCATTTACCCAGTACGATGGATAAGGCCCAGCCCAACGCCAGCAGCGTAATTGGCAAAGCGAACAGATGAGCATGTGGATCGCCGTAAAGGAAGGTAAAGAACGGGAACTCGGTAATCGCATCGCCGCCCTTGACTGCCCGGCTGGGAATCCAGTACCAGTCCGCCGGAGAGTAAGGCAGTACTACCCCTTTGAAATATTCTGCCAGGCCGCGGAAGGTCCATCCCACCTGTGTAATCAGGTTGGCGTCCTCGATGGTGCCGCCAGGCGCGACCAACTTCATGATGCCTTCCCACATCATGCGAATCGTGCCGAGGTTGCCAAGGATCAGCGTTGCCACCGCAGAAGATACACCGGCAATCCATGGTGCAATTCCGGGGCGTTCATCATCGTCGCCGTTCGCCTGATGGGATTTAAACCACTGCTGTACATTCGAGCCGAAACTGTAAGCCCCCAGCGCGATCAGCGAAAAGAAAGTCGGCAGAATCAAGTTGTAGGCAATCGACGGAACGACGCCAAGCCATTTGGTGGGGACTGCGGCGACAACAAAACCGTAGTAATAGTAATTGATCCATCCGCCAGCGTACCACGGGTTGTAAGGCGGGAATGTTGTGCTTTTCAAAACGGCATTGAAGTACGCGAAATCCATCGGCTTTTCGCCGCCGTAATTCGGATGCCAGAGATCGGGGTTGCCCAGTCGGATGAACAGGAAGAGCAGGAAAAAAGCCAACCCGACCGCTTCGACCGTCAGAAAAGATCGCCAACGAAGTTTAATTTCGCGGCCCAATTCGTTGCGCTGCCAGATCGCCAGCGCCAGGCTTGCCCCGCCTAACAAACCTACCGCGCCCCAAATCGTCCAGCGGGTGAACGGGATGTTGTTTGCTCCTGCCATCCATACCAGCCAGGTGAGCACCAGTAAACTTGCAGTTTTTGCCAGCGGGTAGCCGTAATCCGGCAATCCTTTCATGGCTATGCGCAAAATTGGATAGATCAACCAGCCCAACAGCAGGATCACCAGATACCAGACCGCTGCCCCAATCCCAGGGTAGCGGTTGATCAGCGCATCGACATCGAACAACTCTGACCAGGTGCCGCCGTTTTGCTGGATCGCCAGGCGATCATCAGGCAGGAGTAAGTCCGCTGGATAATCCGGCGCCTGCCCGGGTATGACATGGATCACATTGCTCAGGTCGACTGCTTCTAGTATTCGGTTAACCTCTGCCTGCGAATAATTTGCAGTTTTTTTGAAAATGAGTACCTTGGGATGGTCGTATACCGTGAAGGCTTCTTCCGCGAATTGGTCGTTTATTTGAATCGATCCAAGCGTTGGATACGATTGGAAGACCTGAACCAGTTCGAAGCCCAACCGCCCGCTATAAGTCCCAACCTGAGCGGTGCGGTAGCAATCAATCAGGTCTTCTTCCGCCGGGCAGCCCAGCAGTTCGCGGTAATAAACGGTGGTCAGGGGGTAGCGCTCAGGTACGCGCGTGGTCGTGCCCCATTGGCGGTTGGAGGTAATGGTAATGGCATCGGCGCGTTCGAGAACGGCCTCAAAGCGGGCCAACTTATCCAGGCTGTCATCCCAGTACATCTCGAAGTTGAGGTCACCCTCATACAACCCAGCAAAAGGGTCGTATCCATCGATGCGCAGAGGGACGCTGTCATCCCAGGGGGTTTCCACTGCGATGCCAGAACCATAAACTGCCAGCTCAGCATCGCGATTCACTACTTCCATGCGCAGCAGATAGAGCGCGCCAGCCGTCACCTGAATTGAATGGTCTAATTGCCAGCGGTACTCTCGCCCGCGCGGATCTTCGTCGGCGGCAAAGTCGCTGACGATTTCAGTTTGCGCCAGCGGAGCGGCCAGATTGCCTTCTTCCGAGATGCTAATCCGCAGGGTACTCAGCCCCGGCTCGCCGGTTGTGGCCACCACCCGATTGAGCACGACCTGGCTTAACTGGCCGCTGGTCGACGGCACGAAGCGGATGTCGCCCGGTTGCAATGTCCGAATGGTGTCTATCATCGGCGGCAGTTCCAGCCTTGTGACGCCGTCCAGCGTCTGGATGGTTGCGCCGGTTGCTCCCGATAAGCCGAGCGCAACTTCAGATTCTTGCACATGGAGATCGATCCGATATCTTTGCCCTGCTTGAACCGCCACGGGCTGTTCCAGCGGAACGCTCCAGCCCAAAAGCTGCCCTCCGCCTTGGAAAGTGTTGGCGAGGATTCCAAAACCCGCCGCCCGCGCTTCTGATCCCACCTCATAAAGAGTGATTCCCAAAGTCTTCGGGTTTGGGTCCGACGATAAATCCTGGATGTTGGTGAATTGGAAGGCGGTCAGCAGTCCGGAAGTATCGGAAGTGAAACCTATTGAAATCGTTTCAGCGGAGGAGAGAATCTGCATTGGGGCGTACGGCAACTGCTGCCGTACCCGGCCATCGTCAGTGTCAATTTCCAGGTTGACCGGCCCTGAGACATTCTGGAACACCCAGCGAGAGGCTTCCACCCGAGTCATCGGTTGGGTGTAAATGCGGGTGAAAGCGAAGGCCCAGGCAAAGGTGGCTGCCAGGGTGAGGAAGCCGGTTGTCACAGCAGCAATCTTCAACCAGCGCCCGGCCTGCAATTTGCCGGCATCCATTTTCTTCCGACCAATCTCCCAGAGGTTCCACAGCGCCCAACCGGCAGTCAATGCCAGGGTCGGGTAAATCGGCAGTTCGTAGCGCATGGTCGGGTTGCCCTGCTGCGACTGCCAGATAAAATAGATGGCTGTCCAGCCCCACACCAGCAGGCTGCGCTTCCAGGTTCCATTGAGTTGGCGAACGCCCATCCAGATGAACCCGGCCCAGGCCAAAATTCCCATGGGCAGTCCCATACCCCACAACACCATATTGGTGAAGGAGAAGGTTACCGGGCGGCGCGCCCATTGCAGCGCCGGCGGGAAATCGACATTCCCGGTCATCTGGTTCGAGAGTTCTTTCAGGTTGGCAATCCACTTTTCATTGGGCACAATCCCAAAGAAACCCGGCCCGCTGAAAGCATACGGCTGCAAAACACGAAATATCAGGAAGGTTGCCGCGCCGCCGACTACCAGGTCGCGAAATGTAATTTGCCACAGCTCAATCCGTTGGTCGCGGGGATGGCGCATGATCAAAATAAACCAGGCTGCCGGCAATAATACCGCCATCAAAGCGGTGTTGATTTTACAGGCCATCGCGCTGCCAATCGCAACGCCAAACCACAGGCTGTTGCGTACGGATTCACTCTGGTACCATTTTTGACCGGCACGGACGCTCGGTTCAAGGATTGGCTGTGTGGCTAAGCGAGCCGCGAAGTACAATGCCAGGGTAGTGAAAGTCGTCGAGAATGAATCGGCGGTGTAAAAATGCGACTGCTGGATTTGCATGACAGCAAAGGCCGAAAATGCCGCGCCAAGCACGCCAATTTTGCGGTTGAACAACCGTGCGCCCAATAAATAAACCAGCAGCACGGTCACCAGATCCATCAAAGCCGAAAAAACTCGGCCGGTCTGCAGGATTTGCTCCCAGAATACCGTTCCAAATATCGCATCAGCCAGATAACGGGTGGCGATGAGCGGGAAAGTGCCGTAAACGAAAAATGTATCGCCAACATTATGCGGATTGAGCGTCGATTTGGCCGTATCGAAGTAGTCGCCCAGGCTATCCACTGCAGAAATATGCGAGGTCACTCCGACAAAAAAGCGTTCATCAGGATGCAAAAAACTGTATTCGCCCCAAAACAGGCCGGTAAAGCGGAAATAAGCCGCTGCGGCCATGATGATAAATAACAGAATAATCCATAACCGCGAATCCCATGACTTTCTGGGAATAGTCTTGATGGTTTCCATTACGGAGGGCATGGTCGGTTCGGTCATGATTGGGTCACGTTATTTTATAAATGAAAAATGGGCGATAGCATTAATTGTATGCAAGTTTTGCCGCAAGTGAATATGGGTTTTATTAACTCCTGGCGGCTTTCATTTCATCCTTGATCTCAAGGAACAGGCGCTCATAATTTTCAGCAATCGTATCGGGCAGGTATTGCAGCTGTATAGATTGTGGTTCGCGGATGAACGCCTGGCGGTTGCCCAGGATCTCAAGCAGGCATCCCGCCAGCGCTGCTGCATCGCCAGCCGGAAAAATTTTCCCCATGCCGTGCATCTTGACCGGCTGACGCACGCCCGGGATATCCGAAGCGACCGCCGGCACCCCTTTGGTCATTGCCTCGATCTGGACGATGCCAAACGATTCAGTCGAGTTCAGCGAAGGCAAGGCCAGTACATCAAGATTGGAGAAAAAGGCCGGCATATCGGCATCCGGAATAAATCCGAGAAATTTCCAATTGCCAGCTTTTTCATATTCTTGAATGCGCGGATAGAGCCGGGCGAAATAAGCTTCTTCGCCCACGACATTCTTGTATGCTCCGACAAACTGCACCTGTGCCCGGGGATATTCCTTCAATACCGCTGGCAGCGCATCCAGCAGCACCTCGACGCCTTTCTCGGTGGCAAACCGCGAGGCCAATCCGATGACCGGACGGCGACCATCGGGATTGTACTTTTGTGCAAAGCCATGCGCTGCGTCCGGTGTCACCGGCGGTAATTCGATGGGCGGTGGAATCACTTTCAATTTACCAAGGTAGCGTTTCAGAAATGGCGAATGCTCGGCATAATCGCGGGTGTTGGTGACGATTCGGTGGGCAAATCGGGCCGCCAGTTCATTCATTAGCAAAATACCCTGGTTGGCCGCCCAGCTGAGCAAACCCGGCGGCATTAATAAGTCGCAATGATAAGTAATGATAGTCGGTTTTTCCCAGATGCGGCCGCGGAAAGCCACCCCGGCAGCATCGAACTGCGGCAGGTGCAACTGGATGACGTCGTTCTCACGCACCAAATCAGTAGCCATCCGCCCAAAACGCGGCATGACGACCCCCTTGCTGACCCGGAACGCGACCGGTACCCGTACAACGCGCACACCCTCGATCATCTCGTCCAAGGGGAGGTCGTTGGTGTATTGCGAGGTCATCACCGTCACCTGATGCCCGCGCCGCGCCAGCGCCTTCGCCAACCGTTCGGCGTAGATGGTCAGCCCGGATGCGTGGGGACGGTAGTAGGTCAAAACAGATAGGATGCGCATATCGTTTTATCGACTGCCGGATGACAGCTTAAGTTCAGGCAGCACTCTTTCGGTTTTGCAGGTCGAGAAACAGGCTGCTGATAGAGCGCCCCTGGCGCACCAATCCAAACAAACCGAGTGCGCCGGTTACTAAAATTTGCATGAAATGCAGCGTGATGGCATAAGCCAGCCCCGTAGTCTGGTCGATGCCAAGTATCGTAAGCGCCCCGACCGTCGCAGCCTCAAAGGTCCCTAGCGCTGCCGGCGCGGACGGGATTGCGATCCCGAGGGCCAGTACTGCGTCTGTGAACACACCCCACCATATCGGCACCGTTGGAGCGATCGCCAGCAGCCCGACATAATAAACCCCTATGGCAATTGCCCAGGAGGCCAACAACAACAGCAGCGCCAGGATAAATTGACGGAGGTCGGTTAGCGCAGTCAATCCGGTCAAAAGCGAGCGCACTTGCGGCGCCACCCATTTACCCACGAATTTCCAGCGTATGCCTAGCTTATCTACCCAGGCGCTCACTTTCAGGTGATGGCGGGCCATCAAAAATAGGCTCGCCATACCGGCAGCCACTACGGCCAGCATGATGATTGCCACCGGCTTTGCCCAGGTCATTTCGAGCGCCAGCGGCAGGGTGGAGAGCAGCATGGTGGCGGCAATGGCAATATCCAGCGCGCGCTCGATGATGATGCTGCTAAGGATTTGTGCGGCTGGCAGATTGGTCTGCTGGCCAAGCAGCACCGCCCGCCCGATTTCGCCCAAACGGAACGGCAGAATATTGTTGAGCAGGTAACCCTGGTTGATCGCCCAGAAAGCCTCGCTGAGTTTAGGACGTCCGGAAAGCAGCACCCTGGATACCCCGGCTCGAATCAACA
Source organism: Chloroflexi bacterium GWB2_54_36 (assembly GCA_001796355.1). Classification (GTDB taxonomy): domain Bacteria; phylum Chloroflexota; class Anaerolineae; order Anaerolineales; family Anaerolineaceae; genus Bellilinea. The sequence goes on from MGMG01000077.1 coordinate 30,085, forward strand.
GGAAGACAAGGGTCAGGAGAACCATAACCCCTATATACCCCAGCGAAAAACGGCGCAAGGCTGGGCCAAGCTCCTGCCACTGGGTCACCCGGGCGACAAAGAAGAAGGCTACCAGGCTAATGAACACACCGGGCAGCCAACGCCGCGATTTCTTCCATACAGTCGCGATCGCTGAGGTCAATCTTCCTCCAGCCGTAAGATCGCCATGAAGGCTTCCTGCGGGATTTCAACATTCCCCACCATCTTCATGCGCTTTTTACCGCGTTTCTGTTTTTCAAGCAGCTTTTTCTTCCGGGTAATATCGCCGCCATAGCATTTTGCCAATACATCCTTGCGCAGTGCTTTGACATTGGCGCGTGAAATGATGCGCCCGTCTGCGGACGCCTGAATCGCGACATCATACAGCTGCCGCGGGATCAATTCCTTCAGCTTGGTAACCAATGCCTGACCTTTATGATACGCGTCTTCTTTATGAACGATGGTTGCCAGCGCGTCCATCTGCTCCCCGCCCACCAACACTTCCAGTTTGGTCAGGTTGCCTGGTCGGTAATCCGCCAGGTGATAATCCATCGAGGCGTAACCACGGGTGCGCGACTTAAGATCATCAAAGAAATTTACGACCAATTCGGAAAGCGGAATCTCGTAGGACAACTGCACCCGGTTGGGAGCTGGATATTCCTGCTCTTTGAAGATCGCATGCCGTTTTTTGGTCAGTTCCATGATCGTACCGTAGAACTCGGTCGGGGTGATGATTTGCAGCACCATCCACGGCTCGCGGATTTCGACAATCGACCCGGGGTCTGGCAGCAGTGCTGGCGAATCAATCCGGATGAATTCCTGGTTGATCAACTCGATTTCGTATTCCACCGACGGCGCGGTAACCACAATATCCAGGTCGTACTCGCGCTCCAGCCGTTCCTGAATAATCTCCATGTGGAACAATCCCAGGAAGCCGCAGCGGAAGCCAAAATTGAGGGCCTGCGATTTTTCCGGTTCATATACCAGCGAAGCATCATTTAATTGCAGCTTTTCCAGCGCTTCGCGCAGATCACCATAATCGTCACCGTCCACTGGATAAATGCCGGCGAATACCATCGGCTTGGGGTGGCGAAAACCGGGCAGCGCTTCCGCAGCCAAGTTCGTCGGATTGGTAATTGTGTCACCCACGCGGCATTCCGCCACTGTTTTTAATCCGGTGGCGACATAACCGACATCGCCGGGCAGCAATTCTTTGACCGCCCGCATGGTGGGCGAAAAAATGCCAATCTCGACCGGGCGCACATCCGCGAAGGTTGACATCATCCGCAGCGAGTCTCCGGATGCAATTTGGCCTTCGACAACCCGGACATAAGCCACCACTCCTTTGTAGGAGTCATAGTGCGAATCGAATATCAGCGCTCGCAGCGGCAGGTTGACGTCGCCGGTCGGGGGCGGGATGGTGCGCACGACCGCCTCCAGCACCTGTTCGACATTGATCCCCTCTTTCGCAGAGATGGCAATAATGTTTTCCGGATCGACCCCCAGCAGATTGTGGATATCGTTGGCCACTTCTTCTGTACGGGCCGATGGCAAATCGATCTTATTGATCACTGGAACGATGGCCAGGTCGGCCTCCAGCGCCAGATAGAGGTTCGCTAGCGTCTGAGCCTCGATGCCCTGGGTGGCATCCACCACCAAGACAGCACCTTCACAGGCTAATAAAGCCCGGCTGACCTCGTAGCCGAAGTCGACATGCCCGGGGGTATCGATCAAATTGAGTTCATATTCGATGCCATCTTGGGCGGCATACTTCATCCGCACGGCTGAGGCTTTGATGGTGACGCCTTTTTCACGTTCAAGGTCCATGCTGTCCAGCACCTGGTCCACCATGTCGCGATCTGAGATGGTGCCGGTTAGCTGCAGCATACGGTCCGCCAGCGTTGATTTGCCGTGGTCGATGTGCGCGATGATGCAAAAATTACGGGTGAATTCAGTTCCCATTCCGCGGATAGTATAACCGATAATTCCCAGCCGTTGACGGCTGATTATGCGCCGGCGGATTGACATGGCCGTGGTGATGTTTGGGGCAGCACTGGGTCGGGTCTGAAAGTATAAATCCCGTGCAAATTAAGCAATGGTTTATTGTGATTTTGCAACCAACTGTGGTAGGACCCACTCCTCCATTATCCTGTTTGGCGTAAGGGTGGGTCTGCTGCCAAGAATAAAACACCTGCGGACCAATTGGCCTGCCGGAAGTGATAGACCATCAGCGACCAGACCCGCCCTGTGTTGGCTGTGAAGGAGTCCAGGTTAACTGTAGGGGCCCTAGAATTTTCTCAACGCCTCAGAACAGAAGATTACCCCGGTGTCCGATCAAAACCTGGGCACGGGATTAATGAAATGGTTGAAAAACTTTAATCATCCCTGTACCCTTCGATTGGCTCAAGCGGCGCCCGGAGCCTGTCGAAGGGCACGACTAGAAAATCTGTGCAACCCCCTGCCTGAGTATTCGGTTTTGGCCGGGCTTCCTATGCAGTCACGAACATCCGCATGCGCGGCTCTTCGGACTTATCCACTGCTTCGATCCGTTTGATCGCCTGATCCGCCAACCCGTACAGTGCCTTGGAATACGCCGAATCGCGGCTCGAGCGTAAGGCAGGTTGCCCTAGCGCATCCGCCTTACGGGCAGCTTCATTGTCCTCCGGCAACAACATATTGACCGGGAATTTCAAGCGCTCCCCTACGCGTTCCGTCGTAATCGGGCTGGTCGGGTCATACCTGGAAATAACAAGTTGAATTCGGTCCTTCGTCATCCCCATGGCATTCCACAGGTCAAGGAAAAGCCGGGTATTGCGAATGGCGTTGATCGACTGGGCGGTCAATAAAACGACCACTTCGCTGGCATCCAGGGCTGCCAAGACCGCATCCGAGATATAAGAGTCGGTATTGAGCACAACATAATCGTAATGGCGGCGCATAAATTCAAGAATCCGCGCAAAAGCTTCGCCGGTAATTTTTTCGGCAAATTCGGGGCGCGGCGGCGCTGGCAAGATCGATATGCCCGTAGCGCGATTAAAAAGCATCACATTTTCGACCAGTTCGATGTCCAGTTCATTCAACCGCGGAACCAAATCCATAACGGAAGCTTGCCCAAGTTCATTGAACATCAAATGGACATCGCCATATTGAATTGCGCCGTCCACCAGCACCACGCGCGCATCGTGATCGCGATCCATTAGCGCCAGCGCCAGGTTGGCTGCGACCGTCGTCGTTCCGATTCCGCCTTTGGCGCCATAGACAGCCACGATCTTACCCTGCGGTCCGCTCGGAACTGTAACCTTGCGCTCTGGAGTTGCCATCCCAACAAATGCGGGTAACTTGGACCGGTCTTGTACCGCCAGCGTGGCGGCTCGCGTTAGCACATCGTTCAATTCTTTGACAGAAACGTCGTGGGTGATAAAGTCGCAAGCGCCTGCCCGGACAGCCTGCAGGACCACATCGGTATAATTATCTTGCGAAATAACGATCACCTGAGTGCCGGGGTATTCTTTCCGAATAATTTCGGTCAGGTTAATCCCGTTCATGTCCGGCAGGTTGTAATCCACCAGAGCAACGAGTGGTTTCTGTTCGCGGATGACTTCCAAAGCATCCTGAGCCAGCAGGGAGGTATTGATCAAATCAACTTTATCGATCAAACCCAGCGTCTTCTGCATATGCTTCATCAATTGCGCGTTGTTCTCGACTAACAGCACTGTAACCGTTTCGCGTTCGCCGCTCATCATAAAACCTCCCTATTAAAAATACAGGCTCCACCGCTCCATACTTGCCACCGGTTATTTACCCCCAATTTCAGGATCACAATACAAATCGCAAATATATATAGCAATGCGATTCACCCTTCAATATTGTTATGTGACCAGACAACTTCACTCTGTATAATAATCTTACCACAAGGTAGATTATAGCCACCCCACATAATCGCCAAGTTCCAAAACAAATGGGTTTATGTTATGATAACTCGGGCACGGTTTTTGCACCTTTATACACGAGGCGTTACCATACACCCGGGTACTAAGGGGGAAGTTACAAGAACCGTACCCCTGACATCCTTGACTGTTTTTATGCATAATATCCGGAGAGGATATACTTAGGATGACAGCGACAGGTCTCTCGCAAAAGAGTGAAGGAATGAATACAGGCGGAAAATTTATACGCCCAAAAGAGGTTGCACAAAAAGCGGACAGCACAGAAGGTGTTTTGTCTGCCAGCTTACCTATTAATCAGGTTGAAATTAGTCCGGGAGATAACCATTACGAGTTAGAGTCAACGCCCTGGGCGAAAAAGATCGTTCGCCAGGCGGTACAGTCGGTTGACGATTGGTCAGACTTACAGAAAAACATTCGTTCCAGCCCCGACCGGGTGAAAACTCGGATGAAAGAGATTGAAAAGCAGTTTTCAGTCTATCGCCTGACCTACGCCAGCATCCTGTATAAAGCGTCTAAAGTCGAAGAGGACATCTGGGGTGTATTTTCCAACATCATCGAAAATATCCCTCGTCTGGAACAACGGACCAAAAAACGCCCGCTCTTCTTGTATACCAATTCAGGTCTGCGCGACCTGAATCTAGCCTGGGAAAATCTTTCCTCGCTGCAGGACGCTTTATCACGCTTATTGGATCGCGGACCGCGCAAGCTTGAATTCTATAACCGCATGCTCATCTACCGGGAAGACAAGCGGCAGGTGGATGTCCAACGCCGGCAAAATGAAACGCGCATCAATTTTGCCTATGAATCGGTCAAGAAAGCGCTAAATTTTGTTGAACGACAGACCAAGGATGACCAGCCGATTTTCTTTGGCAATGAAATTCTCACCCTGGATGACGCGAAAACGGTCTGGAATGGATCGATCGAAAGTATTTTACAACTTCGCGCTAATCGGGCAGCGACGACCGAGTCGATTGTCGGACGCCTGCGCGGGCTCGAAGAATCCATCCGCGATTACCCAACTCTTTCCAAACAGGTTCAACGGACTGGCGAACGCTTCCAACGCATGATTTCCTACCACGACCTGTTAGTTTCAACCGGGAAACGGGTCATCCCGCAACCGGAAATTGCGCGTGCATCCGTGATGATGTTCGAGCAAATCCCTGAATTTTGGACAACCGGGAACTATGCAGAATTAAAAGTGACTTTGGAGCGCGTCGAAAACTTCCTCAATTTCTATGAGAACACAGTGGAATTGGAGGTTGCAGTTGGTGAACGACGCCGCACCGGTTTTGCGCAGGGAATGGCTGCTCCCACCATGGCAGGTGCGACCGGACTTTCCCCATTGATCAATTTGGCGCGGGTGTTGGTTTCCGCTATTGACCAGCGCGACCGGTTTATGGTTGGACATTCGGAACAGGTGGCTAACCTGGCTTTGGCAACAGGACGCAAACTTAACTGGTCTACGTCTGACCTTGAATTCCTAGAGCTTGCGGCTTTATTACATGATATCGGTAAAATCTCTATCCCGGAATCGCTGCTGACTAAAGTTAAACCACTTTCCAGTGACGATTGGGATACGATTCACCTGCACCCCTATTACGGCGCTCAGATTATCCGGCAGATCAACCAATTTGCCCGCATCGTACCTTGGGTTTATCATCACCAGGAACGCTGGGATGGCACAGGGTATCCGGATCAATTGAGCAAACAGGAAATTCCACAGGCAGCATCGATCATCTCTATCGCTGAATCTTTCTCAGCCATGACCTTAGAGCTGCCTTACCGGAATACACTCAGCCCATCCGAAGCGTTGCAATCAATCAAAGCCGAATCAGGAACGCAATTTGATCCGGAAGTTGTGGAAGCCTTCTCTGAAAGCCTCCCCACCGAGACTGAAAAACCATCGCCCACCGAAGAATAACGAAACCCTCAAAAGGCAAAACACCATGGTCAAAGTCCAGCCAGTGATTCACTATGCCCCCGAAACCTGCGCCTTTTGCACTGGAAATGGCAGCGGTCGATGTAAAGATGGCAACATTTATGATGTCTGCCCGGTTTGCAAAGGCATCGGAACGCTGTTAGTTGCTCAAACCGCAAAAAAATGCGCGTTTTGTTCCGGCAACGGAGCTGGACAAGCGCGTGATGGCTATGTTTATGACCGCTGCCCGGTATGCAAAGGCACCGGTTGGGCCTACGTATTCGAAGGTGAAATCGAAAACATGTAATTTGTAAACAGCTACGATAAGTCATCTATAAAAGGACAGCATTCCAGCTGTCCTTTCTTTATCCCGCCGCAAATTACCCCTCAATAGGTTGGAACAAAGCCTGAATATAATCTTCGAACGAAGCCTGGTTTTGCGCCGGATATTCCAGCCAGACAAGAAATTCGGTATTTCCCTTTGGACCAAGCAGCGGTGAACGGATTAAACCCTTAATCCCAAATCCTTCTTGAACGGCGCCGGCGAGGACGTTCACCAACACTTGGCGATGCACTGCAGGGTCGCGGATTACCCCCTCCCCTTTGGCTGCATCTTGCCGGCCCGCTTCGAATTGCGGTTTGATCAAGGCTACAACTTGGCCGCTCCCCTCGAACCAGCCTCTTGCAACCGGCAGTAAGATTTTCAACGAGATGAAAGATGCATCGATGGTGACTAGCTGCACCGGCTGCGGCAAATTGATCATATAACGGGCGTTGGTCCGTTCCATCACCGTAACCCGTTCATCCTGCCTGATTTTCCAGTGCAATACCCCGTAACCGACGTCAATGGCATATACATGAGCCGCGCCGTGCTGCAGCAGGCAATCGGTAAACCCGCCGGTTGACGCGCCAATATCGGCGCAAACGAAGTTTTGCAAATCGACCAGCCCAAATGCTTCCAGAGCAGCATCCAGTTTTTCACCGCCGCGGGATACAAAGCGCGGGCCGTGATCAATGACAATTTCCGCCAGTTCTTCCACTTTGTCCGCCGGTTTGAATACCACCTGCCCGGCCACTCTCACCTGACCGGCCATCACCAATCGCTGAGCCAGGCTGCGGCTTTCGACCAGCCCGCGTTCCACCAGCAGGACATCCAAGCGGCTTTTCGGCATAGGCAGATTGTACCCGGTTTGCGCCTGTCGAAGCGCATCTGCCAGACATTACTTATGATATGATTACCGCATGCTTCGCGCCCTCATCAAATCCATGCGTCTGCGGCAGTGGTCTAAGAATGTGTTTGTGCTGGCTGCCGTAGTATTCGACCGCCAGTTAGGCCACCTGCCGGCAGTTCTGGCATCTCTGGCTGGCTTCGTTCTGTTCTGCCTTTTATCCAGCAGCGTATATTTGATCAATGACGTGTTGGATGTCAAAGCTGACCGCCAGCATCCGGAAAAACGCAACCGTCCGATCGCATCGGGCGCGCTGCCGATCCGAGTCGCGCTCGGCGCTGCATTTATCCTGGTAATGATCACCATTCCGGCAGCATTCCTGTTATCCACAAACTTCGGCTGGGTGGCGCTGACCTATTTTCTGCTCAATCTGGCCTATTCCAACTGGCTGAAGCACATCCCGTTGCTGGATGTGATGATCATCGCAGCCGGATTTGTCCTTCGGGTGGCGGGCGGCGTGGTCTTGATTATCGTCGAGCGTTTTTCCCCCTGGTTATATGTCGTCACCACCCTTGGCGCGCTTTATATCGGATTTGGCAAGCGCCGCTCCGAACTGGCTCTTCTGGAAAACGAAGCCAACAGCCACCGCCGGGTGTTTGACGGGTACACCATTCCGCTGCTCGACCAGTTGATCCTGATCGTTTCCAGCACCACCATCATTGCGTACAGTTTGTACACCTTTTCGGCGCCCAACCTTCCGGCTAACCACAGCATGATGTTGACGATCCCTTTTGTACTTTACGGCGTCTTCCGATACCTGTATCTGATTCAGGTCAAGCAAGCGGGTGGCGCCCCCGAGGAACTGTTGATCTCAGATCGACCGTTGCAGGCAACCATTGTCCTGTGGGGAATAGCCATCCTGATCATTTTCTACCTTTTTTAAGTCAAAAATGCCAGCGATCTCTGCAACTGCTCCCGGGAAATTGATTTTATTCGGCGAACATGCGGTCGTCTATAACCATCCGGCGATCGCCATCCCCTTCAATGGTGTGCACGCAAAGGCCACAGTATTCGCCACGCCCATTGCCCCGACCGGCCGCGTGCGCATTGAAGCCCAGGCCATTGGGTTGGATCAAACCCTGGACCAACTGGCTGCCGACCATCCATTTGCCATTGCCATTCATGGGGTAATGAAAACACTGGGTATCCACTGGCTGCCCGCCTGCCACATCCGCATTACTTCGAGCATTCCTATCGCGGCCGGAATGGGCTCGAGCGCTGCAGTATCCATTGCCCTTTCCCGCGCACTGGCGACTTTTTTAGGTCACCCGTTGGAGGATTCGGCTGTCAATGTGATCGCTTTCCAGGTCGAACAGCAATCGCACGGCACGCCGTCCGGGGTGGATAACACGGTTATCAGCTTTGGTCGCCCGGTTTATTTTGTCCGCAACCAGCCCATTGAGTTTTTAATGATACGCGAACCGCTTGATTTATTGGTAGCCGATAGCGGCATAGCGGCTGCTACCGGTCCGATGGTGGCTGGCGTTTTGCAGCGCTTTCAGGCAGACCCTGAAACCTACGGAACTTATTTCGATCAAATCGCCAACCTGGTAAAACAGGCCCGCACGGATCTCGAAAGCAGCGCTGGAGTTCATCTCGGTCCGTTGATGACCGAAAATCACAGCCTGCTGCAAAAAATCGGGGTTTCGACGCCGGAACTGGACCGGCTGGTCGAAGCGGCTTTGGATGCTGGTGCTTTGGGCGCCAAATTGACCGGCGGCGGAGGCGGCGGCAACATCATCGCCCTGGTCGCCAACAACCAGATTGAAAAAGCCACCCAGGCTTTGTTGGCGGCCGGTGCGCACCGGACCTGGCTGCTTAACTTACCGCGCTATAAGGAACCGGCCTCGTGATCACGTTCCTCAAATTGGGCGGCTCGCTCATTACCGACAAATCCACGCCGCGTAAGGCGGACATGGACGTTATCCGCCGTTTAGCGGCTGAAATCCGAACAGCTCAGAAGGAACTGCCACAGTTGAGGTTGTTGCTTGGGCACGGGTCTGGCTCTTTTGGGCACGTTCCCGCCCGTGAATACAACACGCGCAATGGAGTTCGAACTGTTTCCGAGTGGAACGGGTTTCTGGAAGTCTGGCGGCAGGCTCGCGACCTCAATCAGATCATGATCGAAGCTCTTACTCAGGCTGGCATTCCCATTATGGCCTTTCCACCCTCGGCTATCATCCAGGCTGCCGACGGCCAACCGGTTAGTGTCCAGTCCGAGCCGCTGCTTTCTGCCCTTAATTCAGGGCTGACGCCGCTGGTTGCCGGGGATGTTATTTTTGATAAAGTGCGCGGCGGTACCATTTTTTCCACCGAAGACGTCTTCATGGCGCTCACAGCAACCAATCCTCCCGACCGAGTGCTGGTATGCGGCAAAGAAAGCGGCGTCTGGGAAGACTACCCGGCCAATACCCGCTTGATCCCCAAAATAACCTCTTCCAGCTACGAACAGTTGCAAAAATCGCTTGGCAACTCGGCTGGGATTGATGTCACAGGCGGAATGCGCACTAAAGTGGAACAAATGCTTAACCTGATAAAACGATACCCGAAAACCAGAGCAGTCATATTCTCAGGCAGCCAGCCAGGCGTTTTGTATGACGTGCTGGTCGGCCGCCCCCATGGAACGGTTATTGCGAATATTTAAGGAGATTGAAATATGATTTTCTCCCGCGAACAACTCGAAGCAATCGAAGATAAATATCTGGCGCCGTATGGCTCGCACAGTAAATACTCCCGCGGGCGCTTGCACCAGGAGGATGAACCGCCGTACCGGACGATATATCAACGTGACCGGGACCGCATCTTACACACCACTGCATTCCGCCGGTTGGAATACAAAACCCAGGTATTTATAAATTATGAAGGCGATTATTACCGCACCCGCCTGACCCATACCCTGGAAGTCGCCCAAATTGGCCGGACCCTGGCGCGCGTGTTGGGCGCCAGCGAAGACCTGACCGAGACCATCTGTCTGGCTCACGATCTGGGGCACCCGCCATTTGGGCATTCCGGTGAGACCGCGTTAGCCGGCCTGATGAAAGAATATGGCGGATTCGAGCACAACAAACAATCCTTCCGCATTGTCACCGAACTCGAACGGCGCTATCCTGACTTCCCCGGTTTAAACCTGAGTTGGGAGGTTCTGGAGGGCATTGTCAAGCATGAGACGGAGTATGACCGGGCCGACGCCCGCGACTTCAACCCCGATTTGCGCGGCCATATGGAAGCCCAGATCGCTAATGTGGCGGATGAACTGGCTTACACGGCGCACGATCTGGATGATGGGCTGCGCTCCAGCATGATTAACGAAGAGATGTTGGAGAGCATCGAGCTCTGGCAGGTCATGCGCGAGAGCATCGGTTGGCGAACTGGCAACCTGGATGACCTTACCCGGCATCGTATCATCCGGCGCTTGATTGGCAGCGAGGTGGATGATCTGGTTGAAACCACCGAGCAGCGCCTGCGCGAAAGCAACCCATCGTCTGTTGAGGATTTGCAACGGCTGCCTTACAATGTGGTTACTTTCTCGGAAAAGATGCACCGCCGTAACCGTCAATTGAAGGACTTCCTCTACAATCGGTTGTACCGTCACTACCGCGTAGTGCGCATGGCCGTCAAAGCAGAGAATCTCATTGCGCAACTCTTTAAGGCCTACCGGAAAGAGCCCACGGTGCTGCCAGGGCATGTCCAGCCGCGGATAAAGGAAATCGGCCTGGAACGCACCATTTGCGACTACATCGCTGGCATGACCGACCGCTATGCAATCGAAGAATCAAAAAAATTGTTCGACCCGGCCACCCTGCCCTAACGCTGATCGGATTGCATCCATCCCCAATATTGAACGTTTGATGATATCATTGGGGCTGTTCTTAGATCCAATAAGAACCAACTTATCTGTTTACCCCAATCGGGTATATCAGGAGTGATTGCAATGCGTTTGACTTATTATTACTTCGGAGTTGGCATTAATAATGGCTGATGTTTCTTATCTAACCCTTGATGGCTTGAACCGTTTGAAAAATGAACTGGCCAAAATGACAGGCCCTGAGCGCGAGGAAATCGCAAAGCGGTTGCGGGCTGCGATTGACCAGGGCGACCTTTCTGAGAATGCCGATTACACCTCGGCCAAGGAAGATCAGTCGTTCCTGGAAGGCCGCATCCAGGAAGCCGAACGCCTTCTCTCGAACGTGGTCATTATTGATAACGTCACAAAAAATCTGGAAGAAGTGGGTATTGGTGACCACATCACCATCCAGGAAGGTACTTACCCGGTTGAAAAATACCACCTGGTGGGCCCTAAAGAAGCTGACCCCGGAAACGGGCGGATTTCACTGGAATCCCCCATCGGCAAAGCCCTGTTGGGACGAAAAGTCGGGGAAGAAGTCTTGGCTGACACGCCAGGCGGCAGTATCCGCTTTACAATCCTAAAGATCGAATAAAACTGAGGTTTTTACAGGGCAAAATAAAAGGCAGAGGATTTTCCCTCTGCCTTTTTGATTACGAAAACAGGACTAGCAAGTGTTATGCGCTAGTTTTTGGCCAGACAGCCAGTTCGAGGGTCAGGCGGTCAAAGTAGCTGTTTTCAGGTAAAGCCCCGCCACCCAGGTTGAGGTCAACCACACGGGCTTCCAGTACCAGGGTTGCGGTTTCGAGTACGATGCGTTTGTCGGCCTCAACTTCAATCGGTTCGCCTTTGGATTCAAGGCGGGCGCGAATGGCGCTGTCATTCATGGCGTGCGGGCTCATCACCACCTTGGTAATGGTTTGGATGTCGTTTTTATCGAATAGCCAGACCTCGAAGGCGGTCACTTTCTTGGGATCGCCCACTCCGATCATGTCAGAAATGCCAACGCCGCACTCGCCAAGGAACTCACCGGTTGGCGAGTCAATGCTGAACGAGTCGTCATAGAGATCGTCACCGATCATATAGGTAGTCATGAACTGCGAGATCGGCGCTTCCTGACCCTGAGCAGAAAAGTCCGTACGGGGCGCCTGGCGGCTAATGTCATGCGCCACGGCAACTGGAGATTCAGCAGACGAACCACCGCGATTTCGGAAGACTAATAGATAGACCAATCCGGCGCCAACAAGCAAGGTGACCAGGCACAATCCAACCACCAGGCCGACATTTTTCGGGGCCGCCGGTTTTTCAGCTTCAACGGGTGTCACTGTTGTAACTGGCAATGGAACGCTGGGTCCAAGCACTATCGCCCGAAAGGCATTGATTTCAGCTTCATTCAGGTTGCAAGTACCCGGTTTGAAGGCATCCAGCTGAGACGATGCATCTTCACCCAGTAAATCGAAACGAGTCTTGGCTGAAACAGGATCCTGTCTTACCAGAAACGAATCGATCGTCATGCAGAGATAATCCTGCTTTAGATCTTCTCGCAGGAATTTAGGCTCTGCGTCAACCCATTTCACTGGCCAAATCGCCCAACCCAGGATCGGCAAGCCGATAATCAAGCCGACAACCAGGCCGACCGCAGCTGTAATAATCGGATTGCGCAGTTGTTCTCGGATCTTATCCATGTCTCTGCTCCTACAGGTTTATAGCTATCCCGCCAGATTGACCAATTTATCTATACGTATTGTAGAACAAATATCAGATAAAGGCAACGACTATGGTCGGGTAGATGTCAATATTGTTGCAAGGTTTATGCCCGTTCCGCGGTAGATTCGAGAATTTGTTCCAATAGAAAAGTGGATTCGCACTTTAAGCATTGTGCTTCCCGTTTGTTGAGGACCACAAGCGTCCCGCCACAGGCTGGACAGGGTTTGGCAACGGGTTTCTTCCATGAGGTGAAACCACAGGTCGGGTAATTGGCGCATCCGTAGAAGACGCGTCCTTTCCGGGTCTTGCGTTCCACCAATTCACCGCCATCTTCCGGACAAGTAACGCCGATTTTCTGGAGGAAAGGTTCGGTGTGCCGGCAAGTTGGGAAGGTGCTGCAACTGATGAATTTGCCAAAACGCCCATAGCGGTAAACGAGATCATTGCCGCAAACCGGGCAGGCTCTCCCCACTTTTTCGAGTTCAGCTTTGGATACCGGAATTTCGATTTGAGCTTTCTTCACCTGTGGTTCGAAAGTCTTATAAAATTTCCCGATTACATCTTCCCATTGACGCCCACCCGTTGACACGTCGTCGAGTGCCTTCTCCATTTGCGCAGTGAAATTCACATTGACAATGTCCGAGAAGTGGCGAACCAACAGGTCGTTGACGGTGAAACCGGTGTCTGTCGGGATCAGCCGCTTGCTTTTCCGCACCACATAACCACGCTCCTGGATGGTCGAAATAATGGGCGCATAGGTGCTTGGCCGCCCGATTCCATTTTCTTCGAGCGCCGCGATGAGGGTTGCTTCGGTGAAGCGCGGCGGCGGCTGGGTAAAGTGTTGTTCAGGGATCAACCGCACCAGTTGTTGTTTTTGGTTTTCTTCCAGTCCAGCTGGAATGCGAACATTTTCTTCTTCGTCCGTTTTAATATCCTCATCCCGCGAGTCTTCGAAGACCACCAGGAATCCCGGGAAGCGCACCGTTGATCCCGACGCCCGGAACAGGTAATTTTGATTGCCCTGTCCTTCGACCTCAACCGTGACGGTATCAAGCAGCGCCGATTCCATCTGCGACGCGACGAACCGCTGCCAGATTACCTGGTACAACTTGAATTGGTCTCCGCTCAGAAACGGCTTGACCTTTTCCGGTAAGCGCAGCACAGACGTCGGACGGATGGCTTCATGCGCTTCCTGCGCTCCGACCGCCCGCGTGCGGTATTGCGGCGGGATAGGCGGCACAAAATTAGCCCCATAAGTATTTTGCACAAACTCGCGTGCTTCTTTTTGTGCCAGATCCGACACGTTAGTCGAATCGGTTCGCATGTAGGTGATCAAACCTGTTGCGCCGCCATTGCCAACATCCAGGCCTTCGTAAAGTTGCTGAGCAACTGCCATCGTCTTGCGGGTGGTAAATCCCAGGCGGCGTGAGGCTTCCTGCTGCAGGGACGAGGTGATGAACGGTGCGGAAGGTTTGCGTTTGCGTTCGCCGCGCTTGATGCGCACAATTTTGTACGCCGCTTTTTCAAGATCGGGCAAAATGGCGTCAGCATCCGCTTTTTGCGCCAGCGCCGGGTCTTGATCATTGATTTTGACCAGTTTGGCGACAAAGGTCTGGCGGATATGATCGGGTTTGAACTCTGCCCCGATCGTCCAGTACTCGACTGGATTGAAATCCTCGATTTCCCGTTCGCGTTCGACCACCAGCCGCAGCGCAACCGACTGCACCCGACCAGCGGAGAGCCGGCTGCGTACTTTTTCCCACAACAACGGACTCAGGCTGTAGCCTACCAGCCGGTCTAGTACTCGCCGGCCCTGCTGGGCATTAACTAAATCCATGTCGATGTCCCGCGGGTGCGAAAAAGCTTCTTGAATCGCCGGTTGTGTAATCTCGTGAAAAACCACGCGCTTGGTCACAGCCGGGTTAATTTCAGCCGCTTCCAGCAAATGCCAGGCAATCGCTTCCCCTTCGCGATCAGGGTCGGTCGCCAGGAAGACTTCTTCGGCGGTTTTCACCAGCGCCTTCAACTCCTTGACCACCGGACGTTTTTCGTTGGGAACGCGGTACTTCGGTTGGAAATTGTTTTCCACATCCACGGAAAGTTCTGACCGCAACAGGTCGCGCACATGTCCAACTGACGCCTTAACCGTGTAACCCTTGCCAAGAAAGCGTCCGACTGTGCGCGCTTTGGCAGGTGATTCAACAATGACCAGTTTGCCGTTTCGTTTAGGTTCCCGCTTGACCTTTTCTGGCGGTGTCAATCCATCGTGGGCCGGCGTACGCCCCATGCGGTACATTTTAGTGCCGCAGACCGGGCAGATCCCGTGGGTTACTGGGGCCCCGGCTGCATTAAAATCCGCCTTGGCGTTGGAGATTTCTCTTTTGGTTTTGCACTTTACACAATAAGCTTCCAAATTATCCACCTTACAAATAACGAGTTTGACCGGTATCCTTCAACTGCTGCACTGCTTCTTTTACCTTTTGGCTGTCGGATCGCCGACAAACCAACAGCACATCCTCGGTGTCGATAATTACCAAGTCATCTACTCCAATAGCGGCCACCAATCGATGGGTGCCATCTGAGAGAATTAACGTATTGTGCGTGTCGATGATGACATTTGGGTCATTGAGCTGAATATTACCACTGCTGTCAAGGGGCAAGACCTCGAAAAGCGAGTCCCAACTGCCTACATCGTTCCAACCCAACCCGGCCGCCGGCAGGACAGCTACCCGCTGGGCGCGCTCCATAATACCATAATCAATCGTTTGCGCCTTGATGGTCGGCCACAGAGCTGCAACAACCTTGCTTTGCTCCGGTGTGTCCCAGGCCTGGCCAATTTCACGCAGGGTTGAATCCAGTTCCGGCATCAAATGCTCAAACTCCACCAGGATATCGGAAACCTGCCAGATGAACATACCAGAATTCCAGTCGTGATCTTCATCTGCCAGCATTTTTTGAGCAGCCGCAGCCGTTGGTTTTTCTTTAAACCGCTGCACCGAATATACCGCCTGACCTTCGATGTTTTCCAGAATCACGCCGCGCTGGATATAACCATACGCTGTAGCGGGATGGGTTGGAGTGATACCCAGCGTGACCAGCATGTTTTTTCGCGAGACTTCCGCCGCTATCCGCAGCAATTTTTGAAAATACGGTACATTTTGGATGAAATGGTCGGCTGTTAAAACCACCATTATTGCCTGCGGATCGCGTTTTTGGAGAACCGTCGCAGCCAACCCGACCACCGAGGCAGTACCGCGCGGCATGGGTTCCAACAGATAATTTTCAGCCGGAATTCCAGGCACCTGTTTTTGCAGCTCAGCCGCCTGTTCTGTCACAGTAACCACAAGAATACGGTCAGGTGAAAACAACCCGGCCAGGCGGTCACAAGCAATTTGAAAAAGAGAGCGGTCCGAACCCAGGTTGAGCATCTGTTTGGGCCGGTCAGCCCGGGAAAGCGGCCACAGGCGCGTCCCGCCGCCGCCGGCCATAATGACTGCATAATAATTATTGTCCATGGTCCCCTGCATAATATTCTGCCGCTTCATCTCGAATGGCCATATAGGACATGCTGCCGGCATTGCGCACCAGCCCTTTGAGTTCCATCATCGCCAGGGTCGCCGAAACAACCTCAACCGGCAAGCCGGACAAAAAGCTGATCTCGTCAACCGAAAGTGTACTCTCGGCAATGACTTTAATGAGCTGCGTCTCGGTTGCATCCGCTGGAAGAATTTCACGCGCTATTCTGCGCGTATTGACCTGTTCGAGGTTGAGCACCTCCAACAGGTCTTCGGGTTTGAGGTAAGGCCGCGCCCCATTCTGGATCAACATATTCGTGCCCTTGCTATTGGGCGAGGTGATATTGCCGGGGACTGCCAGCACATCCCGGTTCTGGTCAGCGGCAAATGAAGCCGTGATCAGCGCGCCGCTGGTCGAGCCTGCTTCGATCACTACCACCGCCAATGACAGCCCGGAGATGATGCGATTGCGCGGCGGGAAATTGGTGCTTTCCGGGGCGGTTCCCAAGGGGTAATCGCTGAGGAGCGCACCCGACCTGGCAATGTCTGCCCCGAGGTTCTGGTTTTCAGGAGGATAAACCCGGTCAAGTCCGCTGCCAAGCACAGCCAGAGTCCGTCCGCCGGCCTGCAAAGCCGCGCGGTGGGCAATGGCATCCACTCCGCGCGCCAGACCGCTCACAACCGTGATCCGGTTGCGCGCCAGAAATGCTGCCAATTCCTCGGTGACGCCGCGTCCGTAGGCGGAGACCCGCCGTGTTCCGACGATCGCGACTGCGGCTTCATCTTCAGGGATGACTTCACCGCGCTGGTATAGAACGGGCGGCGGCTGGTCGATTTCCTTGAGCATTCGCGGGTAAACTTCGTCGTCCCAGGTAAGCACCTGAATGCCTTCGGTCTGCATGCGGTTCCAGATTTGCTCCAGGTTGATCTGGCTGCGCACCCGCACGATATTTTCAACAATGCGCTCGCTCAGTCCAAGACTATGGAAGCGGCTGATTGGGGCTTCCCAGGCGGCTTGTAAATCCCCGTCGAAGGCATCCAGCAGCGCCCGCATCCGGACGGCACCGATCCCCTTGACAAAGTTAAATCCGACCCAGTAGGCTTTTGAATCCATCCTGGCGACCTGCTACTCCCAATCTGGCGGCGCTACTTTGATGACCCGCTGCTCTAAATTAATCTCCAGGATAAATTCATCCACCGCCGGGATCAGGATTTCCTTACCGTCCGCCGCTTTAACCACATACACATCGTTGGCGCGGGTTTCGAGGATATCGTCTAAAATGCCGATTTCCGATCCGTCTTTGTTGACTACGCGCAATCCAACCACCTGGTGATGATAATATTCCCCTGCAGGCAGGGCTGGAAGTTCTGCCGAAGACACATAAACCAGTTGATTGCGTAAATCAGCCGTTGATTCGGGGTTGTTGTACCCTTCGAATCCGATGATCAACTCTTTGTCCTTGGGCCGCAGGCTGCGGATGGCCAATGGTCGGTGGCTTTCACCAATCAGCAGCATTTTACCTACCGATAGCCGCTCCGGGAAGTCAGTGTAAACGTCCATGATGACGTCCCCGGATAAGCCATGTGACCGACGCAGCTTACCGATAACCAAGAAGACAGGCTCGCCGCCTTGTGGCGAGCCTGTCTGGTTATTCTCTGGGTTTGAAGAGCCTGGCAAACCCATGCCTAGCGGGGCTCCAGAACGTCCAGGTTGGCTTGTTTTCCTTCTCTGGCAGCCGCAACACGCAGCAATATGCGCATCGCATTGGCTACCCGCCCGCTCTTGCCGATTACCCGGCCCATATCTTCTTTGGCAACCGATAGCTCCAGCCGAACTTTACCGCCCAGGCGTTCCTGTTCGACGACAACCTGGGTGGGATCTTCCACCAAAGATCGGGCGATATATTCGATCAACTCCTTCACGATTTCTCCTTTTTAACCTGACCGGTACACAAACCGGTCTGAATCCAGCAGGTTTACAGAGGACTTAGTTCGTCTTGGCGTTGACCTTCCGGTTGGCGTAAAACTCTCCTGCTTCCTTGAGGACTGCTTCCGCAGCTTCGCCACCTTTGACGCGCTCGTACCTTGTGGTCAGACCAACGCTCCTAAAGAGCATGGCGACGGACTCGGACGGCTGTGCGCCGTTGTTCAGCCAGTGGTACACCCGTTCTTCGTTCACCTGGAAGGTGAAGGGTTCAGTGCGTGGGTTATATGAACCCAGGATTTCGAGGAAGCGCCCATCCCGCGGGCTTTCTTTATCTGCCGCAATAATGCGGTAGCTGGGTTGACCTTTTAATCCGACGCGGCGTAAACGAATTCGAACCATTTTAAGACCTATCTCCTGTTGCAAATGTGAACTATGCGAATCTTACCATAGGGTTGGCGTACCGGCGGAAAATATCTTGAGGGACGCTGAAGGAGCGCTTATTTTCCACCAGGGGACTACCCAAACAGGCGTGGCAATCCACGCCCGCCCGTTTTCTGTAGAGTTTTAAACAATCGTTGTGCATCACGGAATTGCTTGAGCACCCGGTTAACATCCTGAACTTCCGTGCCGGAACCGCGGGCGATCCGGCGGCGGCGGCTGGCATTGAGTATATCAGGATTCCGGCGTTCTTTCATCGTCATGGAGGATAATATCGCCTCGGTGACTTGTAATGACTTTTCAGCTTCGTCGGGTGAAACGTTGCGCGCCATTTGCCCCATGCCGCCTGGCAGCATCTCCAGGACTTTGGCAAATGGTCCCATCTTGCGCAATTGCTTCAACTGGCTGGCAAAATCCTCCAGGCTGAATTGCCCGGACATCATCTTTTCGGCCTGCGCGCGAGCTTCTTTTTCATCCAGCGCCGATTCAGCCTTTTCGATCAATCCCAGCATATCACCCATGCCAAGGATGCGCGAAGCCAACCGTCCGGGGTCGTATGCCTCGATGGCATCGATGCCTTCGCCGGTACCGAGGAACTTGATCGGAACCCCGGTGACGCTGCGAATGGATATGGCTGCGCCGCCGCGCGAATCGCCGTCCATTTTGGTCATCACCAAGCCGGTCAGCGAAACCGAGTCGCGGAAACCCTCAGCGATGTGCAGCGCTTCCTGGCCGATCATCGAATCAACGACCAAAAGGATTTCGTTGGCAGGCACTTTGCGGGTGATGGAACGTAATTCTTCCATCAAGGTATCGTCCAGCTGCGACCGTCCGGCGGTATCGATAATTAAAGCCGTCACCCCGCCCTTTTGCGCCAGGTCGAAGGCTTTGGCTGCCAGTTCCGGTGGTTTAACCCCGTCCTGGGTGAAAACCGGTACGCCGATGCGTTCACCCAAGGTTTGCAGTTGCTTGATGGCTGCCGGCCGGTATGGATCGCCAGCGACCAACTCCACCCGCTCGCCCTGCGACCGCAACTGGGCTGCAATCTTCGCGGCAGCGGTGGTTTTACCAGAGCCTTGGAGGCCAACCATTAGAATGACGTGCGGCTTGGCGCCGCTCAAGTTCAAGCGGGAAGGTTCACCCAGTGTTTGGATCAATTCCTCGTGCACAATCTTGATCACCTGCTGGGCCGGGTTGAGAGCGCGTGATACTTCAGCGCCTACGGCGCGTGTTCGTACGCGTGCAACGAAATCCTTGACCACGCTGTAGTGCACATCCGCTTCCAACAGAGCCAGGCGCACCTCGCGCATGGCTAAATCCACATCCTGTTCAGAAAGCTTACCGCGCCGTCGCAGTTGCTGGAAAACCTGCTCTAATCGTTGAGTCAGCGATTCAAACACACGTCACCTTAATGCATAAGAAATGGACACCCTTTCCGGGGCGTAACCAGGCCAAATTTTAGCCGGGATTACCCTAGTGGTCAAGGGAAAGGTGATTTTTGATGATAGAGGCTCAGAGTAGGGTGCGTTCGATCTTTGAACGCACCGTTTTTTCTGTTGTTAAGCATTTCGGCCATGCAATTGGTGAGTCGCTCTTTCCGGTTTTTGCGCCCTGTGGCTGAACACAGCCCTCCCCTGGCACGCCGCTTTCTCTGGTTAAACTTTTCCTCTATCAACAGGCATCGGTAGGGGCGGCTCGCGAGCCGCCCCTTGTAGCGCAAACTTTAGTTTGCGTGGCGAACTAAAGTTCGCCCTACATGCGCTAAAGCATTGAAGTAGAGTGTGTTCAAATAACCATGGCCTTGATGTCTCCCCTGAAGACGCAGTTTCAGGGTGAGGTGGTGCCCTGCCCACAGGACACTCTGATCGCGCCGGTCTCCGCCCGCAGGGCGCTCTGTGAGCGACCGCGCGCGCAGACTGACCGAAGGTCTCCCCTTTGCGGATCGTACCTGTGTCTCCCCTGAAAACGTCGGTTTTCGGGGGGTTTGAACGTAACTTTTAGTCTCTTTCCGTGTTTGACAGCTTGAGCATTATTCTGCAAAATCCCCGCACTCGCCCCCAGGAGGTTTTCATGTCCAAGGTTGCCATCGTTACAGACAGCACGGCCAATCTTTCCGAGGATGCAATTGCAAGCAATGGAATTACGTCCATCCCCCTGCAATTAATCTGGGGCGAGGATACATACCGCGATGGCCTTGACATAACGCCGCTTGAGTTTTACACCCGGTTGAAGTCCGCCAAGGTCATGCCCACCAGTTCCCAGCCCTCGCCGGCTGCTTTCCACAGCGTTTATACAGACCTGCTCGACCAGGGCTTCGACATCCTGAGCATTCATATCTCAGCCAAACTCTCGGGTACGCTCGATTCAGCCATTCAGGCGAAAAACATGATCGGGTCAGACCGCATAGCGTTGGTCGATTCAAAAAGCACATCCATGGCGCTGGGTTTTTTGACGCTGCTCGCCGCGCGAGCTGCCAAAGACGGGGCCTCATTTGCTGAATGCCGTCAGTTTGCCGAAAAAGCAGTCGATCATACCGGCGTGTACTTCGTCGTCAGTACATTGGAATTCCTGCGCCGCGGCGGACGCATCGGCGGCGCGGCTGCCTTCCTTGGCACCGCGCTGAATCTCAAGCCCATTCTCATGCTGCACGGTGGACGAGTGGAACCGAAAGAAAAAGTACGTACCATGAGCAAAGCGCTGGATCGAGTCGCGGATATCCTGGTGGAAAAGGTTGGCGACCAGAAACCCTTGCACCTATCAGTGCTGCATGCTAACGCGCCAATCGAAGCGGAACAACTCTTAAAAAAGGCGCAGGACCGCCTGCCAAACGGCATCATTCAGGAATCCGTCGTGACGCCTGTCAGCCCGGTCATTGGAACACACACCGGCCCCGGCACCGTCGGGTTTGCTTATCTGGCCGGAATGTAACGCCAGACAACAATTTACTGGCCGTCCCCTGCTCCGTTATCACGAGCAGGGGATTTTTATGTCGTAATCCTTCCTCATCTTGGCTGATACAATTCCTGTTTCCATGGAAAGGGGTCGCAACTTGGCCAGATTTTGCTACAATAGCTCTGGTCAAACCTCTCATCCATTTTTCATCCCGCCGGAGCGTGATTCCATGCGTAATTACTCGAGTGTTGGCATACAAGTCGCTGATATCTTACTTCCCAAAAACGGTTTGGAGGCGCACAAGTGGGCTACTATCGCCTGCGACCAGTTTACCTCGCAGCCGGAATACTGGCAGAAGGTTGCGGATATCATTGGCGCCGCTCCTTCGACTTATAACCTGGTTCTTCCTGAAGTATTTTTGGGCACGCCGAATGAGAATGAGCGCATCCAACTTTCGCAGCAAAAAATGCGCGAATACGTTCACCAGGAATTGCTGGATACCCACACCGGGCTGATTTATGTGGAACGCACATCGCTTGGAAGGCTGCGCCGCGGACTGATGCTGGCACTGGACCTGGAAAATTATGATTTCAACAAAGGATCGCAAACCCTGATCCGCGCAACGGAAGACACCATCCTCAACCGCCTGCCGCCGCGCATGCGCATTCGTGAGGGCGCCATCCTGGAACTGCCACACATTCTGGTCCTCATCGATGATCCTGACTGCTCGGTAATCGATCCGATCTCGGCTGAAGCCGCTTCTTTACCGCTGCTCTACGACTTTGACCTGATGCAAGGCAGCGGTCATCTGACCGGGCGGTTGGTGAACACTCCTGCCCTGGAAAAACAGGTGATTGCCGCTCTGGAGCGCCTGGCATCGCCTGAGGTTTTTTATTCAAAATACGATGTCACCCCCGAACACGGCGTGCTGCTGTTTGCAGTCGGCGACGGCAATCATTCGCTCGCAACCGCCAAAGCTATCTGGGAAAAAATTAAACCTGTGGTTGGCATGAACCATCCCGCTCGTTATGCCCTGGTCGAAATCGAAAACGTCCACGATGAAGGCCTGCACTTTGAACCGATCCACCGGGTCGTGTTTGGCTGCCAGAGCAACCCCAGAGACGCAATGAAAACCTGCTTTGGGGATGCCTTGCGGTTCTCCCCATGCCAGTCGCCCGAGGAAGTCGTTGAAAAGGTCGAAACCTACCGGGGGAATGATCACGTAATTGGCCTTGTGAACGCCGCCGGACCCGAACTGGCTTTTATCAGCCATCCATCTGCCAACCTGCCGGTGGGGACGCTGCAATCTTTCCTCGACACATGGATTGGGCTGGGTAACGCCGAAAATTTGGATTATGTCCACGGCGCAGACGTGGTTCTCACCTTGGGCAAGCAACCTGGAAACTGCGGTTTTTACCTGCCCGCCATGCCAAAGAACGGCCTATTCAAAACGGTGATTTTGGACGGCGCGCTACCGCGGAAAACTTTCTCGATGGGCGAAGCTGTGGAAAAGCGCTTTTATATGGAAGCGCGCCGGATCGGTTGAATCCCCTGTGTCGCGATTTAACCCCCTCCACCCAGCTGAAGGCGCTGTCCCACCTGAAGGAGTGCGTTTTGTCGATTTGCACGTCGAGCCCTGGGGTGACAACAGCAAAGTTCGCGTGCACCTTCGCCTTACCCCTTTTACGAAACCGCCCAACCTGATCGCAACCCTTACTGACGCAGACGATCTTGAAGTGGCCAGCATTTTAATCATCGAGAATATCGATTTTGACCTGGTGTTCACGATGCATATTCGTCCGGTCGATGCTCCCGGGCCGTTTGAACTGTCCGCCAGAATTGAGTATGATGATTTGGGCGTAGTCGATACAAAATCGATCCACTTCAAACTGCCGTCCAACTGAATCCAGGCAGGTGTATACAAAGCCCTGCCGATCGTTGAGCCTGTCGCAGCGTGGTCGCTGAGCCTGTCGAAGCGTGGTCGCTGAGCCTGTCGAAGCGTGGTCGCTGAGCCTGTGAAGAACAATTTTTGGCGACCACGCTGCCCGGGTCTTAACAATCCTGTAATCTGTGACCATTTTGCTCCAATTGCCTGCCTGGATTAATTTCCAGGTGCTAAAATGGTAGGGATTCAGAATATTATCCTTACTCAGGGGCGGATCCCATTTCAAATTCAGGCATGCTACCCAACTCTACCGATTCGAATGGCAAAAAAACAGGGATGGTTCCCCGGTTTTTTCTCATTCTTACGGCTGCTCTGCTGCTTCTTGGCGCTTGGGTCTTATGGTCGGGAATGAAAAAGGAACTGGCTGCGGCTCAGGCGACTGCCACCCTGACTCCCTCGTCGCTGCCAACTGAAACAGCCCATCCGCCCACCCCAACCGCCACATTTACATTAACAGTTCCAGCACCGGTTGATGGCCCAACCGGTGCGAGTGAGCCTCAGTATCCCCGCGGGTTGATCGTATTGTCGCTTTCCGACGGCTACTATCGCCACCTGTTCGCCTACCACCCATCCGACCTGCAATTCACCCGCCTGACGGATCACCCCTGGGACGACATCCAGCCAGCGGTCAGCCCAGACGGAACCCGGTTGGCCTATGCATCCCGCCGAAACGGGTATTGGGACATTTACATCTTTGATTTCGTCACCGGGCAGTCCACCCGGGTGACGGATACCCCCGCCTATGACGGCAACCCGGCCTGGGCGCCGGACGGGCAGTGGCTGGCTTACGAGTCATACCAGGCCGGAAACCTCGATATATTTATCCAATCCCTGGCTGACCTGTCTCAGCCTGCGCTGCTGCTCACCACTGATCCTGCTGCGGATACCGACCCGGATTGGTCGCCGAGCGGTAATTTGCTCGCCTTCACCTCCCTGCGCAGCGGGGAATCAGAGATTTGGACTGCAGCGCTCGACCAACCCGGCAACCGTTTTCAAAACCGCAGCCAAAACCCTGAATCAGCGGATAGAGATCCTGCCTGGTCACCGGATGGGCAGCAATTGGCCTGGAACACCCTGATTTATGGGTTACCCAACATTGTGGTAGCTGCTGCTGTCGAAAATGGTGAAGAGCCTCATACGCTTGGGGCCGGCAGCTATCCGCTTTGGGATCCAGCCGGCAGCCAAATTTTGGCACAGCTTGACTTGGCCGGAGGCGTATCCTTCGCTGGCTATAATTCGGAAAACGGCCAGGTGACCTTGCCCCCTCAACCCTTACCAGCCGCAATTCACGGCGCTGACTGGCAA
Source organism: Chloroflexi bacterium GWB2_54_36 (assembly GCA_001796355.1). Taxonomy (GTDB): domain Bacteria; phylum Chloroflexota; class Anaerolineae; order Anaerolineales; family Anaerolineaceae; genus Bellilinea. The sequence continues at coordinate 54,770 of MGMG01000077.1, forward strand.
TCCGCTAATTTCGCTGCCTCTTTGCAATCCTATCTGTCAGCCGATTCCAGTGGCCCGCGTAAAATCATGACAGAAATACAGGCCAGCCAGCCGACCGACGCATCGACCGGGCGGAGCGGGCTGTTTCCCCTGACTGGTATTAATGCCCCCTATCCTTATTTGAGCGACCAGGCCGACGAATCCTTTTTTGCATTACGCCAGGAAATCGCCCGCGTTTCCGGCTGGGATGTGCTGGCCAACCTGCAAAATGCTTACCTGCCGGTAACCGAACCTTCGCTTCCGGGCGCCGGCGATGATTGGCTGGTCACCGGGCTGGGAATCGCCATTAATCCCCTGCCTTACCAGGCCGGCTGGATGACGGTACAACGGGAAGACCTGGGTGGCGAAGTTTACTGGCGCTTGTACATCCGTGCCCGTTACCAGGATGGCTCGCAGGGTGAACCCATTACGGCACCTGTCTGGAACCTGGATGCCCGTTCGAGCGGCGACCCAAATACCTATGAGCAAGGCGGTGCAACGGACGCTGCCCCGGCAGGTTATTGGATTGACTTCACCGAACTGGCTGCCCGTTTTAACTGGCAGCGGCTGGCTGCCTATCCCAACTGGCGAACATACTATGCCGCTGCCCGATTCAACCAGTTTGCCTATTCTGTCGACCAGGGCTGGGATCAAGCCATGCAGCAATTGTATCCGGTCGAGTTGGTTCACCGCCCGACCCAGATTCCAACCTTGACCTCCTTCCCAACGAATACGCCGCTGCCGCTCAATGCTCTCACCGCCACTGCTCAAGCAACCCCCTGGCAGGGGCTGCCGCTCAATCCTGAACCACGGCCAACCTGGACTCCTGTTCCGGGAGAAACCTTCCCATGAACCGCCGGTACGCTAAGGAGCGGTTTGGTTTTTTCGCTGGGATGATCTGCCTGTTAATTCTGACTGGCTGCACTCCAAGCCCGGCCCAGGCAGTCGAATTGCCACTGGCACCAACGCCGGTTCCGCTGGCTTTCGTTGAAGATAATTCTGCCCCAGCGTCAGAACAACCGCCTGCCAGACCTGTGGAAGCTGAACCCGCTCCAGCCCTGGTGGAGGAACCGTTGCAATTTACCTTCCCCACTCCGGCAACGGAAGCGGTATCTGCCTGGCGCCCGCCGCTGGTACCCGTCCCCTGGGCATTGACGCCCTACGACCATTTTTATTTCACCCGGCCGATTGCCACAGATGCGGTCAACTGGCCCTCGGCAGATTATCGCTATGGTGATTTTTTCACCGATACCGACATCGTCCACACCGGTATTGATATCGCCGCCGACCGTGGCACCCCGGTGATCGCCGCGGCTGCCGGCAAAGTTACCTGGGCAGGCGAAGGATTGTACAAGGGCGGCAATGTTGAAGGCGACCCCTACGGTCTGGCGGTAGCCATCCGGCATAATTTTAGCTACAATGAGCGCGAGGTTTATACCATTTACGCCCATATGGATCGGGTGGATGTTGTGGTCGGTCAGAATGTCGAAGCTGGAGAGCAGGTTGGAATTGTTGGAACCACAGGTAAAACAACCGGCCCGCACTTGCATTTCGAAGTGCGCATCGAAAGCAACAGCTTTTTCTATACGCGCAATCCAGAGTTGTGGCTGGCTCCGCCGCAAGGCTGGGGTGTACTGGTTGGTAAAATGATCGATCGTTATGGCTTCCCTTTGTATAAAATCAAAATAAAAGTTATTTCCGAGGAACTGGGTAAGACCTGGGTGGTACGCACGTACGGTCCGACCAGCGTCAATAAAGACGATTTTTACCAGGAGAACCTGGTGCTGAGTGATTTACCGGCAGGCGATTACTGGGTTGAGTTTCGGGTGCGTTGGAAGGATTACCGTCACAAAATCACGATAAAACCCGGCATGGTGACTTATCTCAACTTCCTCGAACGTCCAGGGACATTCTCAGACGCGTTGCCAGCGCCTGGAAACGGCAGTGCCTTCGAGCCAGCGGCGCTGGAGCCGGTTGTCAACCCTTGACAATTTGATCAACAACCCTGAAAATTCCTTCCGCCGGTAATCCGGCTGCCGGATGCGCCAGCTATCAGGTTCATCGCGGTATATTTTTTTGCTTTTAAGCGCAATTCGGAGGTAAAGTTTGATGTTAGGAAATCGTAAATTGGTCGGGGGTATCTTACTGGCGATCCTGCTGCTGACAACCCTGGCGGCTTGCTCGAAGGCGGATGCCACCCCCACGAATAGCCCGGAAATGGTCTATACCCAGGCTGCCCAAACAGTAGCTGCCGGTCTCACCCAGACCGCTGTATTAATGCCTACTGCTACCAGCACGCCCACTCTTCAGCCTTCCAACACGCCGGCGCCAACTCAGGCTGCCACGGCAACCTTAAGCGTCTCGGTCACCCCGCTGGTGCAAAAATCTGCTACCAGCGCTACAGGTCCGGACAAGGCCGAATGGGTGGCGCAGAACCCTGGCGACGGCACCGTTTTGAACGCCGGGCAGGATTTCACCCTGGTTTGGACCGTCAAAAATACGGGCACAACCACCTGGACCACGGACTACCAGCTGCGCTACTACCTGGTCGAACAGTCGCTGCGCATGGGAGCTGGGGATCTCAAGTTGTCCAAAGAAGTCAAGCCCAACGAGTCCATCGACCTCTCGCTGGCCATGAAGGCTCCCGCCAACAGCGGTGAATATACAACGATTTGGGTATTGACCAACAAAGAAGGCGTCAATTTCTATCCGCTGACCTTCGGCTTTAAGGTCGGCGCGGCTGCCGCGACCGCTACCGCAACCGTTGCACCTACCGCAGGAGCGACGGCCACTCCGTAGCACTTTCCCAGGCCCATGGAACCAACGCAGAATTCCAGCGTATCATCTGTGGGCCTAAAATCTGCCATTAAAACCGAGGCCAACCGCCTCGGTTTTACGCTTTTCGGGGTGACTGAACCCAAGACCCCTGACACACTGCCAGATTTTCTTTCCTGGCTGGCGCAAGGCCGAAATGGCTCAATGGATTACCTGGCCGTTGAGCGGGCTGTCGCGCGGCGCGCAGACCCGCGCCTGATCCTGCCCGACGTGCGCAGCGTGATCGTCCTGGGGCTGCGCTACCCACGCCCTGCTGATCTGCCGGCCAGTGCTGCGTCTGGTTTGCACGGACGGGTTGCAGCCTATGCCTGGGGCAAAGACTATCATGATTTGATTCCGCCGCGTCTTGAACAACTGGCTAAATTCATCCAGTCTCGAATGGATCAGCCGTTGGCATATAAGGCCTATACGGATACCGGTCCCATTCTGGAACGCGACCTGGCATCTCGCGCCGGCCTGGGATGGATGGGTAAAAACACCTGCCTGATTGACCCGCAATCCGGTTCTTACTACCTGCTGGCGGAGTTATTCATCAATATCAGGCTGGAGAACGATCTGCCTTTTACCACCGACCATTGCGGTTCGTGCCGGCGCTGCATCGATGCCTGCCCAACCGGTTGCATCCTCCCCGACCGAACCCTGGACGCCCGCCGCTGTATTTCCTACCTGACCATCGAAAACAAGGGGAACGTTCCAACCGAGCTGCGCCCGCAATTGGGAGATTGGGTATTTGGCTGCGATATTTGCCAGCAGGTCTGTCCCTGGAATATTCGTTTTGCTTCGCCTGAATTTGATTCCGGACTTTCCCCGCAGGCTGAAAATGCCCGGCCGGATTTAATGGCAGCCCTGAGTCTTACCCCCCACGATTTTAATCGTCAGTTCAAGGGAAGTCCCATTCTACGCGCGCGCCGGCGCGGGTACTTGCGCAATGCCGCTGTCGTGCTGGGTAATTTTCGCGATGCCCGGGCGGTACCCGCATTGGCCATTGCGTTGCAATCAGACAGCGAGCCGTTGGTGCGGGCACATGCCGCCTGGGCGCTCGGCCAGATTGGGGGAGACGCAGCCAGGCAGGTGCTCGATCAGTGTTCCGGCAGTGAAACAGATGCTGAGGTACTGGCTGAGATTACGGCTGCACAGATCGCCTGCCAGGATGGGGGTAGATCCGGGATTAGGGCAGCCAGGTAGGCAGCGCCCCATTTTCCGCTGCAACTATGAATTCACCGCTGACCCGATCCCAGACGAGCACCCGCGGGACAGCATTGGCGGTGCCAGGCGTATATTCCTGATAAACCAGCCGGTCCCCATCGGGCGACCACTGAATCGCAGTATGCGAGGTACCTGGTTCATCGGTAACAGCCTGAAACTGGCTCCCATCCATTTTTGAGATATAAATTTGCCGCCCGGCCTGATAATCCCCGCTCCGCAGTGCAAAGGCAGTCCATACCCCATCGCGGGTTATCTTTATGCCGCCAGCATCATAGCTAGATAGTTGTGCAGGCAGAAAAGGTTCGATCTGCAAGGTAGTGAGGTCAACCTGAAATAACCGGGATTGAAGCAATATCCCAGTCACTTCATTTTCGTTGAAATAAATATGGTTTGAATCAGCCGCCCAGGTGACCGGATCCGGGGTACTGGTTCGTACCTGCCGTTCTACTCCGCTGGATAGATCCAAAATGCGGATAAAGTCTTCTTCAGGGTTGTTCATGGCTAAATTTTGGCTGTCCGGCGAAAAAACTGGATTTGTGCCGGTTATAAGCTTGTCGGGCCATCCTGCCGGAAGCTGCTCACGGAAGGCATAAACCGCGACACCGCGGGTTATCTTGTCCTCCATCCGAATAATATGGCTATACGCAATGTATTGACCGTCGTTTGACCAGGCCGGTGTTTCGCAGCGCGCCTCACCACAATCGACCAGCATCTGCGCATCCCCGCCGGCGCGACCGATCCGGTACAATGCGCTGCTCCCGTCCGAATTATGCACTGCATAAACGATCGCTGCGCCATCCGGCGAAACTGAAAAATCATAAACCGCACCTGCGCTCGAAGTCAGGCGCCGCAATGAGCGGCCGTCGATTGACACCGACCAGATTTCCGGTGAATCGAGCGGATTGCCGATAAAGGCAACCGATGGGGCTCGTGGCGCAACGATCGACCTGCCCAAAAGGGAATACAACGCCGCCGCTGCTACGCCAATGCAGATCATAACCAGGATAAAAACCCGGTCGATGCGTCGCAAAGAAATAATCATCAGGGTTTCACCGGAATAATAAAAAAACCATAAGCGGAACGACCAACCAGATCAAACCGGCTGATTTCCAGCTGCCCTCTGCATCTGAATCCTCTTTATGGCCATCATTTTCAACTGTATTTGTGGACCTTTTGCCAGCCGTTGACAGCACCACCTGGGCCAAAATGACGCAGCCAAGCCCGGTCAAAAACACCAGAATCCCCTGCCTCGGATCGACATAATCCGCCAGCCGGCCATCCCAAATCAGGCTGAGTTGAAAAAGTCCCAACACCGCCAGCGCCAGCGCAGAGAACTTGATCCGCGCATTCCTCTTCAACTCAGCCCTCCAAAACTTTCGATCACCAACCCGGCCATCAAACTCAAGCTCAGCGACAGCAATATCCAATAGAGCAACACCTTAAAGCGGAAAATACGCCCGTAAAACAAGATCAATTTGACATCGACCGCCATGCCAACCAGTAAATAGATCCTCTGCGCGCCTGCTGACCAGCTGGACAGCCCGTTTTGCACGGTGTGCAGGTCGCCGACAGCGCTTTGGGCGGTAAGCATCGCCCACAAGCCGCTCCCGGCATTTTGCCAGGCCCCGCTACCCGAGACCGGCGGATTCCACCCGCCGGGGATCAATGCTTGTAACAAGCCGCCCAGTAGTGCGGCAATGACCAATAGTGGCATCCATTCAAGGAATTCGATGCTGGCCGTAAGCACGATGGCTTTGGCCTTGCTTACCTGACCTTCGCCTTCCAACAAAGACGCAGAATCACCCCCTACTGTCGGCAGGTTCCCGACCTTTATGATTCGTTTGGGCTCGCTTTCCTGGGCGAGGATCAATCCAAAAACAAGCGCAAGTATGATCGCGGTTGCGAAGCGCAGCCCGGCCAGCCCGGCCATACCGGTCGCCCCCAGGCCGGCGCCGGTAGCGATCAAGGTTACCCCTGGACCCGCCGCCATCAAAGCGGCAGCGGCTGGTACACCTGCGCCTTTACGCAAAAGCTGCCTGGCTACCAGTGCTGATCCGCCGTCGCCAACCGGTAAGATTACCGCTGCCAGGATTCCAAAAATCACGCTTCCGAGAGTCCCGCCTTTGAACAGCGCCTGAATATCAGCATCTGTAAATAAGTGGGCTACCACGGCAGAGGTGAACGCACCTAGCAACAAGAACGGCGCTGTTTCCAGAAAGATGCGCTCAAACCCGACCGAAAAACGGTGAGCGCTATCCAGAAATGCAGTCATCCAGGTTGCATTCCCGCCTGAGCTTTCCAGGATCCGCGACAGAATGCCTGCCAGCGCCACAGCCGCTATAACCAACAGCGGCAGACTGCCGCCCGTTGTACGGGAAGAAGCATGGTATTTGGATGCTGATGGCAAAGAGTCCACGCCCCGTTTATACCATCTTTTCAGCCGTACCCATCCTTTATCCTGTCAGCCCTGTTCACGCTTTAAATAAAACCCGCCCCTCGTCCAATTGTAGAGGAGCGGGTTTCATTCGTTTAGTCTCGTTTAACCGCTTGTCGGCGTGGCTGTTTGAGTTGCGCCGCCTGGGGTCGGGGTGAGCGATGGTTGGCGCGTCGGCGTCGGGGTAACCAGATTCACTCGCACGATCAACGTTTGACCGACATTAATCTTGTTACGGTCGGTGAGCTTATTCTGCGTCATGATGTCGTCCACGGTCGAATTGAACTGGCTTGCAATGCTATCCAGCGAATCACCGGTCTGGACGACATAATTAATTTTCGTCCCACGCGGCATATCATCCGGAATGGGAGTCGCGGTCGGCAGCGCCTGACCGGGCGCCGGAATTAAGATGATGTCGCCGGGGCGGATCGGGCATTGGTCCGGCGCAAAGTTGTTGATCGCCAACAGCACCAACAAATCCACATCGTAAGTCAGCGAAAGGTCAAAGCACGTGTCGCCCTCCAGGACTGTATACTCGAATGGCCCGGAAGGAGTCAAGGTGAAAGTCGGAACAGGCGTTTCGGTAATGGTTGGCGTCAGCGAGGCGGTAGCCGTAGGGGTTATCGGGGTAGCCGTAGGCGTTGCGCTGGCAGTCGGAGTCGCCGAAGAGAATAGCCCTAATCTGGGCGCGTTCGGGCCGGTGAACCACACCACCAGCAGAATGACCCCGACAATGACTAACAGGATGGCGATTCCCCACACCATATACGGCATCATCCGTTGGCGCTTCTTGTAGGAGTCGATGATACTTTGCGGTGAGCTTTTTCCACTCATGGGTTATTTTCCTATCCTTGCGCCGGTCTTTATTGTTTCCGGCATGTGTAAATATCCAATGGAATCCATCAAAATCAATTTTCAGAGAGGATTCTACCCGAAAACTAAAAATGGGACGAATCCTAAGCCAAATTTTGTCGTCTCTATCGACGCCAGAGTATTCCATCAACCAATAACATTGGATAACCGGGAGATTTCAACAGTATTACCTATTAAATAACATAACTTTCCTGAATCATGCAAGGATAATTGCCAGAAATTGGCGAAAATTCATGGCCTATTTAAGCGAATCTGTTAATTCTGTCATTTACTTTGGCACGAACTAAACGCCATTATGTTATAATTTTTCCTACAAACTGACATCCATATCAAGAATTGGAGAGAAGAAAATGGTAATCGAGCACACCGAGCTGAAACGCTGTGACGTGATTAATATCAAAGGCCGGATCGATAGCGCCACTGCCCCAAAATTAGCCGAGGTGGTGAATGAAATCGTTGAGGCAGGCCGTTTTCGGATCGTCTTCGACATGGATGGGGTAGATTTCATTTCCAGCGCTGGTCTGCGAGTGCTCATCGGTACGCAGAAAACTTGCAAACGCTATAACCGTGGTGAGGTCGCGCTGGCTGCGGTTCCCGAGACTATCATGGCTTCGCTCGAGCTGGCGGGTTTTACGCCGTTATTCAAAATTTTCAAAGATGGCGTCTCAGCAGTTGGTAATTTTTAAGGGTGGATTCATTTGGATGCCAACAGTGATATTTCCCGGACGCTATGACAGTCTGGCAAAAATAGCTGACCTGGTTAAAAAGGCAACCCAGGAATTCGGTCTGGACCGATTAGCTGCATACGGCGTGGAAACCGCCGTGGATGAAGCCTGCTCAAATATCATTGAGCATGCCTACGGTGGTGAGGGCAAGGGTGAAATTGAATTTAACTATCGTATAAAAGATGATTTCTTGATCATCACACTGCAAGACACGGGTGCAAGCTTCAATCCAAAATCAGTCCCGAAGCCAAAAATCAACGTCCCGCTCAAGCAGCGTCAGGAAACCGGTCTGGGTTTGTATTTCATGCACCAGTGGATGGATGAAGTCAATTACGTTACCGCTGGAAAGACCAATATTCTCACGTTGATAAAGCGAAAAGGATAATTCAACCCATGGATGCCACCAGTCCGCATTCCAAACCGGATTGGAAGCTTTTTCTCGAGCTTGGTGAGTCGCTGCTCTCCCAGGAATCGGTCGCGGCGCAGAGCAGTCTGATCGAACAGTTTATATCCAGGCACCAACGTGCTCGGGCAAAGTTCTGGGGGGCGCGGCCTGCCTACCCGCTTCCTGCAGAACCGGACATGCCGTTGCTACCGGGTGCCAAAGCACCGGCTTTAGTCCGTAAAGCCGGCGAAAAACAGACGGTTCAAATCCGAAAGACCAACCAGGGTACTAAAGCCCAGGTTGCTTTGCCGTTAATCGCACAAGAAGTCCTGCTCGGAGTACTGCTGGTCGAGCGGTCGGCTGAAGATCCGTTTACGAGGGATGATATAAATTTCTTAACCGGCGTCGCTAACCACGCTGCGGTCGCGATGCAGACTATGCGGCAAATTAGTCTAAAAAACTGGCGCTTCGACCAGCTGGCCCTGGTGCGTTCAGTAAGCGCACGAATTGCCAACCAGCGCAATCTGGAGGAATTATGCCGTCAGGTGACCGGGCTAATCCAGGAAACATTCGATTTTTATTTCGTCACCATTTTTACCCTGGACAGCAGCACCGGAACCCTTCATTTTCAAGCCAGCACTGGAATCCCCGGGCAGGATTTGCATGAGTCAGAAAACTTCTCGATAAAAGTGGGGGATGGCATCGTTGGGTCGGTCGCATCCACCGGGCAGGAAATCCATGCACCGGATGTCAGCGCTGAACCCTTGTTCCGCTTCAGCGATGCGCTGCCGGAAACGCGCGCAGAAGTTTCCATTCCGCTTAAGGTGGAAAATCGGGTGCTGGGTGTTCTGGATGTGCAAAACGACGAAGCCCGCGCCATCCACGAATTTGACTTGAGCGTCTTGCGCACGCTGGCGGACAATATTGCCCTGGCGATCGAAGGCGCCCACATGTATACCCACCTCGGCAAACGGGCAGCGCAGATTTCAGCCGTCCTTGAGATCAGCCACGCGGTCACATCCACGCTTGATTTTAATGAACTGCTGGACGTGGTGGTCAAATCCATTCGCAAACACTTCGATTACGAGTACATTCATATCTATTCCATTAATCCCGGCCGCCGTAAGATCATGTACGAGGCAGGCACTGGCGATCGCAGCCAATCATTCGAGGATCTACAGGTAACCTTTAGCCTGGATGATCCAAATGGCATCATTCCCTGGGTGGCGCGAGAGGGCAAGACTCGCCTGGCGAACGATGTTTCCACCGAGCCGCTCTACCGCCCCTCTTTTCTCCGGCCGGAATCGACCCGCGCGGAACTGGCCATCCCGCTGGAGTATGCCGGCCAGGTGCTGGGCGTGCTCGACTTGCAATCCGAGCGCGTAAACGGCTTTGAAGTGAACGACATCCCGCTGCTCGAAGCCATGAGCGCCTCGATTGCGATCGCTGTACGCAACGCGCGCCTTTACAATTCTGAGATCTGGCGGCGGCAGGTGGCCGATTCATTCCGGGAGATTGCCGGCCTGGTATCGGCAAATGTGGCGCTGGATGACTTGCTTGGTCGCATCCTCACCCAACTGGACCGCAACCTGCCCGGCAAGGCAGCTGCGATCTGGCTCCTGGAAGAAGATCACACCAAAGGCAATAACGGTCAGCACAATTTGCGCCTGGCAGCAACCCGCGGTGTCGAAACCGAACGCTTGCTGACCTTGATGGAAGAGGACAGCACTGTTCGCAGCTTGTTGTCCGATATCATCGATTTGGAAGCTCCCTTCATCCGCAGCCCACAAGATCCGGTCGGGCCAATGGGCAGAGCCATGGACTACGATAGCGATTACTCCTCCATCTCTGCGCCTTTACGAGCGGGTGATGAACCGCTGGGCGTTCTCATCCTGGCTCACCCGGATGCAGGTTGTTACGGCGAGGAAGCCGGCCTGATATCGATGACCTTTGCCAATAATGCAGCCGTGGCGATTCAAAACACGCGCCTGTTTACTTCTGCGCAGGAACAAGCCTGGATATCGACCATCTTATTCAAAGTAGCTGAGGCGGCGCAAAACAGCCTGAACACGGATGAGCTCCTGCAAACCATGGCGCGTCTGACACCCTTGCTCATTGGCATAAAAAAATGCGCCTTCTTCACCTGGGACGAGAATTTGCTGTCATTCTTTATGAAATCGCAATATGGACTGGAAACTCCCGCCCTCGAAAATTTGGTTTTAGGGGCAGATATTCCGGTTATGGAACAAATGATTTCAACCCGTTTGCCCGTGTTCCTCGAAGACCCCGTCCACGAGTTAAACTTGGAAAGTCTGCTGCTGCCAAAAGCCGGCAGTACAGTGGTGATTTTGCCCTTACTTTCGCGCGGAAAACTTCTCGGAGCTTTCCTGGTAGGGCATCAGAGTGAAAATGGTAGCGGCGGCAGCGCATCCTTTGACCAGCAAACCCTCTCCCTGTTGCTCGGCATTGCCCAACAAACGGCAGTGGCCATCGAAAATCTCGCATTGTTGGAAGCCCGTCAGGAAGAGGCCTACGTAACGGCAGTGCTGCTGCAAGTCGCCCAGGCGGTTGTCAGCCAGAATACCCTCGAAGATATTCTGGACACCATTGTCCATTTGATGCCGATTCTGGTTGGCATCGATGCCTGCGCAATTTACCTGTGGCAGCCCGAAGACCATGGATTTCAGATTGCCAAGACTTTCAATAACAAAGGCCATGAAGACCGTTATCTGGAAGGCAGGCAGTACAGCCTGGGTCAGTTCCCTTTACTGGATGCGGTAAGGGACAAAGATGAATTTCTGGCAAGCAAGGTTGATGACCCGGACATGCCCATCGAGGATTGGGCTAAGCTGACCCGCTTGATCCCTGGCGACGAATTGAACGACCAATATGTCCCCGGATCCAACTGGGTGCTTGCTGTGCCGCTCTCGGTGAAAGGAGAGGTGTTTGGCGTCATGTTGACTGCCGAAGCTAACGTGCCCCCTTCTTTCCATGAGCGCCGCCATGAAATCATCAACGGAATCGCCCAGCAGGTTTCTCTGACCATCCAAAATGATCAGCTTAACCGCGAGATGGTCGAACGGGAACGGTTGGAGAAAGAAATCCAGTTGGCGCGCCAGATTCAACGCACTTTTTTACCTTCTCATCTTCCCGACATAAAGGGCTGGGACCTGGATATCGTCTGGCAGACTGCCCGCGAGGTTGGCGGGGATTTTTACGACATCTTCAAACTCGGCCCGGAAAAGCTGGGAATCGTCATCGCGGATGTTTCGGACAAAGGCATGCCGGCTGCCTTGTATATGACCGTCGCCCGCACCTTGATCAGGGCCTTCGTGCGTGAAATTGCTTCCCCGGCAAAAGTTCTGGAACGAGTCAACCGCCTGTTGGTGGTCGACTCGCAGGATGGGTTGTTCGTAACCGCTGTTTATGCGGTGCTCAACCTGCGAGAAGGCACCCTGACATACGCCAATGCCGGTCACAATCTGCCCTTGATCATGCACAGCAATACGCGTGATATCGAACCCTTGCTAAAGGGCGGCATGGCATTGGGTGTGATGGCGAATAGTAAAATTCAGGAACATACCCTCGAAATTGGTCCCGGTGACCAGTTGATTTTATACACCGATGGCGTGAGTGAGAGTTTTTCCCCTTCAGGCGAGATTTTTGGCGAAAAACGATTGGTGGAGGCACTATCCAACGCCCCTGGCGGTTCGCCGCATGAAACCATCCAGCACCTCAACCAGGTCATCCGGGATTTCCGGCAGGGTACGCCAGCCAGTGATGATTTGACCCTGGTGGTGATCAACCGCTTGCAGCCAGAAAACCAGATTTAACCGCAAACCGACTCGACATCAACCGGGTATCAAACCTGCAACTTAAAAACAAACTCCCGCCGGGTGTGGGAGAGTTAACCTGCTAACTGTCCGGTCCTTAATCACCGAAGAACAAGGCCCACCAGATTTGACGGTTTGAAATTTTCACCGGGGTAGGTGTGGTTTCATGGTTTAGCTGTGGAACGGGGGTGCTGTTGCCGAGTGGGACGATCAATTTTTCGCCTTCACGAACCAGGCCGTTATTGCGGGCATATTCATTGACTGCCGCATCGGAGGTGGCATATTGGATTTGCTCCTGCAGCCCGCTTTCGGTGGCTTTATGGGCTGAAACTTGCGTTTCCATTTTTGCGAGTTCCGTGTTAAGGCGGTTTAACTCGTTAATTCTGCCGTTGAAATCCATGAGCAGGAAAAACAGTACCACAAAAGCCGCCAGGACAGCCAGTTGTTTCCAGTTAATTTGGAAATTCTTCATGGCCCAATCTTACAGCAAAATTTCTCGCCGGACAAGGAAAAATCCGGGCTTAAACCAAAATCCCGCTTTACGCGGGATTAAAGTGCCGAAGGAGGGATTTGAACCCTCACGAGCGTATTGCCCACTACGCCCTGAACGTAGCGCGTCTGCCAATTCCGCCACTTCGGCGTCAAACGACGATCAGTATTTTATCGGATATTGGCGATTTGTCAACCTTTTGCAGCAGCAGCAGTTACCAAAGTTAAAATGTCCCCTTGAACGGCTGTCTTGTTTGACTACCCGCAATAGCCATCCGGTTTCGGGTACGCGTGCTATAATCCAAATTGGGGTAGTTTGAAAATGGAGTCGCTACTTTCGCAGATTTTCAAAGTGCTGGTCGAACCGCCGGGGAATTTGATTTACCACCTGGTCATTGTTTTTGCAGCCATGGCTGGATTGCAAACCGTTTTCCTCATGGAATTGCCCCACAATCGACCGAACGCTTTCCGGATGAAGATCGGATTCTTGGTCATCATTGCCGGCCAGGTATTTCAATTTGTGGTCAGCGCCCTGGGCTGGCAAAATATTATCGATCTGCAACTCGTCCTTCCGCTGCTCGACCGGGCACTGATTGCTGTTTCGGTGATTTGGATAGGATGGATGGTTTTAGGCGCTCACGCGACGCGCGCCTCCGATACCGCGGTGGGTTTGTTGACCCTGTTCGCCTTCCTCTTTTTCGCTTACGCCCTGATTGACTGGGGTCCGTTGGCTGGACGTGCCAGTTTCAATGGTTCTCCCCTTGATCTTTCCTGGGTTGTGATGCTGCTGCTTCTCTCGGTCGCAAGTGCCATTCTCATTGCGTATTTTCGTCCGGAGAACTGGGGAACCGGTTTTGGCTTCTTTGTGATCGTTTTTGCTGGCGGAGTAGTGCATGTCCTTCTGCCCTACCCGGAAAGTGACTACCCCGCCGCTGTTCGATTGGCTTTAATCTGCGTTTTCCCATTGCTGCCGGGGTTAGCCTGGGTGCTCAAACCCAGCCGAAACAAACCGGTTGAAAAACCTCGCAAAACCAGCCCTGCTGCGGGAGAAAAGGATAGTCCCCCCGCTGAAATCCGCAGAGGACAACTGCTAACCAGCGCCCCTGATCTACAGCAGATCCGCCATCCTCTGGCGAAGGCAGAACTTTCGCCTGCCAAAATGGAAGATTTGGAAGGTCTGTACGCTTTATTAGCCAAAGGCCAGCAGGAATTGTCCGATGCGCGCCAGGAACTGCGGTTATTGCTCGAAGAAATGGATGCGATCCGGTCAGAACCAGATTCCGCCGGGTTGGATCCCAGCCTGGAATCGATCCTGGCTGTGCAGCAGGAATCCGAAAAACATATCGCCGCTTTGGAAGCGGAAAACGCAGCGTTGCACCAGTTCGCCAGTGAACAATCGCGCTCGAACGCCCAGGTTGAGACGAATTATCTGGAGCAAGAATTACACGCCGCTTTGGAAGAATTAGCCCACCTGCAGAATGCATTGGCCGAAGCCAATATCACCATCATGAACTTGCAACAGCGCAGTGCCAATCCCGGCCAGCTTTCGCAGGATTCCAGCCAGCTGTTTCAAACTACATTACAAAAACTCAACGCACCGGTTTCTTCCATCCTGGCATATTCGGACCTGTTATCCGGTGAGGCAATCGCAACTGTAAACCCGCTGCTGCAAAATTTCGTAACCCGCATTCACGAGTCCGCAAACGAGATCAAATCCCTGACAGATGAACTTGTGCAAACTGGCGATCAAACGCCCAGCCCGGTGGAACTGGTCACCGGTCTGGTAGCAGTAAATCCGGTTATCGATCGGGCAGTTAGCGGCATTTCCCCAACCCTCGACCAGAAGAAAATTGATTTACACCTGGCGATCCCGGCCTCTCTTCCCAAGGTAATCGCTGACCGGGACGCCCTCCAGCAGATTGTCGCGTACCTGTTACAAAACGCCGCTGCGGTGACGCCTGCCAACGGCGCCATCTCCCTTAGCGCTCAATTAATGGAAGGTGAAAGAGACAGTTCATATCTAGTTATCCAGGTAACCGATGAAGGCGGTGGTATTCCGGAGGCTGAGGTAGAAAAAGTCTTCGATAAAGAATATCGTGTGCTTCACCCGTCTGTCCCCGGTATCGATGACCGCGGCATCGGCCTGGCGATAACCCGAACGTTAGTGGAAGCACACCGCGGCCGCATCTGGGTGGAATCCACCCAAAAAGGAAAATCGACCATTAGCGTCCTTCTGCCCATTGAAAATCAACCCGTTTCGAGTTTTATCCATAGATGATGAAACCATTTCGAAGTGGGGTGCTCGGCATGGTTGGCGCTTTGGCCACCGGAGCGCTGGTCATTGGCGCATTGACGCTTGGCCTGCTGGAAAGTGTCCCGCAGAAATTGGCTACGCCCACGCTGCGCGCTACCTTGCCTGCCCCAAATCTGACTCCGCTCCCCGGCTTCGGAGCGCCAGAAGCTCCATATGTGAGCACTCCCAGACCAGTTATCGCTGCCACCTCTCTCGCCAATCCGGCAGCCTGCCCGCCCCCTACAGGTTGGATGTTGTATACCGTCAGCAATGGCGATGATTTGCGCACATTGGCCGAAACTCATGGCAGTTCGCTGGAACAAATTATGGTCGAAAACTGTCTTATCTCGGATATGGTATTATCGGACACGATTATCTATTTGCCCCGCTTTGCTCCAGCCACCGCTACCCCTGGTGCGACTATTCCCAATGTGGGCACCTCGCCGGCGAGTACAGAAAAAGCGTGCGCTCAACCCACTGGCTGGATCAAATATACCGTCAAATTGGGGGACAACCTGACCCGGATCTCCGTGAAATACCGTATTTCGGTTTCAAATTTGAAATCGGTAAACTGCCTGGCCGGGAATATCATCCGCACGGGTTGGCAATTATGGGTTCCAAACGTCCCAACCTCGACCTACACCTCCTCGCCAACCGCCACGCAACAACCTCCTGACACACCGAAACCACCTCCCATGCAAACTGCACCTGCCACCTTGACATCAGACTGCCCCTGTACCAACCGCGCCAACAACGCCCGAAGCGCCTTCCGACACCCCAATCCTCAGTCCGACGCCTACCATCAACCCGACCTACCCATTGACAAATACTTCCAGTTGAGTCAACCAAAGCGTAAAATTAAAAACTTGACAGCATAATGAAAAAACTTTTCGCATTCGCCGTAATTTTCGTAATAACCGCTCTGGCATGCAATTTGCCGGCCACCAGGCTTGGGGAGCAGCAATCTCCGCAGAGCATTTCCCAATTGTTGGTAACCCCTGATCGCAACGCCACAGCGACACCGACCCCCTTTTTGCCATCCGATTCCCCGACTCAAATCGGGGTGGACCAACCCACTGAAGAACCGACGATTACTCCCTCAGCAACGCCTACTGTCCGCCCAACCCTGGCTCTGTCAAAAGATGTGGTCAAAATCCTGCTTCTCGGCTCGGATTGGCGTCCAAATTCCGGTTTTCGCACCGATATCATGATGTTGGTTTCGATTAATAAGAAAACCGGCGCCACGAGCGTGGTTTCTTTCCCGCGCGACCTTTTCGTCACGCTTCCGGGAATCAAACAGGAACGCATCAATACCGCCATGGCTTATGGCGGCTTTGACCTCACCCAGGAGATGTTCCAGTACAACTTCGGTTTCACGCCCGATTATTATCTGTTGACCAATTTTCAGGGTTTCGTGGGTATCATCGACAGCCTTGGCGGAATTACGGTGTATGCCGGAAGCCAGTTATCGGATACCTGTTCGCTTCCGATTGCCGATGAAGAGGGCTATTGCACCATGGGGCCGGGGCGATTGGATATGGATGGCGCAACTGCCCTGTGGTATGTCCGTTCTCGCTACAGTACCAGCGATTTCGACCGTACCCGCCGCGCCCAGGAGGTGATGAAAGCAACCTTCTTCAAGCTGATGAATCTGAACGCCGTCGCCCGCGCTCCGGAGTTGTATAACGCCTTCCGTAACAATGTAGAAACCAATCTGCCATTGGATGTGGCCATTAGCCTGGCCCGGTTTGCTCCGGATTTGCTTTCGAATACTGAAAAAATAAAACAATATGCCATTGGTTCGCGTGAGGTCTGGGCCTGGCAAACCCCCGAAGGAGCTCAAGTGCTGCTCCCTAACCCCGATCTGATCGAACCACTGCTCTTCGAAGCGTTGAATGTAGAGTAGTAATTCTTAGAATCACCCCAAAAAGCCCATCATTTCCACGAAAAGTTTGACTTTCGTGGAAATGTGTTGTAAACTGATAAAATAATAAAGCTATACGCAAATTGACCTTCGCGGAGCTGCCATGCCAAAGGAAATTACTCCCGACCTTCACATCACTTCTCAAACGCCGCTCTTGCCGACCATCGGGTCATGGGAGTTGTTCCTGCTGGACCAGGGGAAGTCACCCTACACGGTTAAGGCATTCCTTGGCGATCTACAGCTGTTGGCGAAATTTCTTCCCCCGGATAAAACCGTCGGGACGGTAACCACCAAAGACCTCAACAATTTTCTCACTTGGTTGCAAACCGGGCGTGGTATCCCCTGCAGTCCCAAAAGTCTGGCGCGCCGCATCACATCCATCAAAGCCTTTTTCCGCTGGCTGCATAAAAGCGGGCGGATTATGGTGGACCCAGCCGAAAAAGTAGTCCAGCAATCCGTCATCAGCCCGCTGCCAACGGTATTGACTCGCAACGAACAGGAAAAAGTAATCCAGGTAGCCGAGAAATACCGCCAGGCCAAAAAACCGGACGCCCGTTCATATACGCTGTTGAAATTATTATTATCGACCGGGATCAAAAAAGGGGAATGTCTGGCAATAAATATCAATCATATCGACCTGCAGGCGCCGGGTGGACCGATCCTCTTCGTGCGCTATGCAAGTCCGAGTAATCGCTATAAGGAACGTAAAATTGATCTGCCCGCCGAATGGGTGGAAAGCTACCAGGAATACCTGATCCAGTACCAGCCAAAAGACGTGGTGTTTCCCTGGTCGCCGCGCCGGCTCGAATACCTGTTAGAAGACCTTGGCGAAGAAGCCGGAATCGATAAGCACCTTTCGTTCGACATGTGCCGCTGGACCAGTGTTTTGCGTGACTGGCAATCCGACCTGGAACACGAACAAATTCGCCAGAAATTGGGAATTTCGAAAATTCAGTGGCGCGAAATTAGTATGAAACTGCGCCAGCTTTCTGCGCAGCAAAGCTGATCAGAGCCTGTTTCAAGATTTTTGTACCAGTCGCAGCTGAACAAGTTCGCGGCTGTTTTTTTGTACTTTTGCAGTCTCAGCCAGGCGGTAGCCAGGCATCCAGACTACCTGGTTTCCCGAGAAAACCAGCGGCCAACCGACTCTTGCTTCACGGGGCATTTTTACATTGGTGAAAAAATCGCCGACCGTCAGGCTGCCCGTTTCAACCCCCAACGGCTGGAACCGGTCGCCGGGAGCTCGCCGGCGGATGGTCAACGGCAAGGTCAAGCTGCCAGCATCCAGGATGGCTGCATTGGGGCTGTTGTTGCTGTCGAACACCAGATCTGGTTCAACTTCCAGCCACTGTGCCTCGATCCCCCAGCCATTTTCGAGCTGTACGAAGCCGGGGACGGTCAATTCCAGCGTTCGGTTAGCCGGGGAGACGGGCCATTCGGGCTGGATGACCGGGCTGCCTGCCAGGACTAAGGTTAAGCGGTCGCCAGCAACCTGAGTGTCCAGGCCATCAGCCAGGTTGGCCTGAAGACCGCTGACTGAACCGTCGAGCAAGGCCGCCCCCCTTACGAGCGCTGCCCGATCGATGTCCTGGCTATTCGGAAGAATTTCCAAAGCTGCCTTGCGGATGATTTCCAACCGGGTGGCAGGTGGATGGGCGGCAAGCAGCGCGCGGTCAAAACTGCGAAAACCTACCCCTGACGCCCGGAGAGCCTGGCGATATTTCTCAGAAATCGCATCTTCGAGAACTTCCAGCGAACCGCGGGCATTGGCTGCCAGCCCGGTCAGGCGTTCCTTGATGCGCGGATTGTAGCCCGCCAGCAGCGGGATCAATTCCAGGCGGATGCGGTTCCGCAAGTAAGTAGGGTCCGCATTGGTGACATCCACGCGCGGTTGGAGCTGTTTTTCCCGGCAGTAGGCTTCCAGTTCCTCCCGCCAGGTATCAAGTAGCGGCCGTACCAATGGTATTTTGCTCGAATAAGGGTTCAGCAAGGTTCGCGGCTGCATTCCACGCAGTCCATTCAGCCCGCTCCCGTGAATAAGATGCATCAACAGCGTTTCAACCTGGTCATCGGCGGTGTGTGCGGTGACCACCGCTTGCGCTTCAAGCCGCTCTGCCTCTGCAAATAGAAACAGGTAGCGCGCCTTACGCGCAGCCGCTTCTATGGACAACTTTTCAGTCGCAGCCATCTGTGCCACATCGCCATCACCGCGAATGAAAGCGCAACCCAAATCCCTGGCAGTTTGTGCCACGAACTGGGCGTCTCCTTCAGCCTCCTGGCGTAAATGGTGATTAAAATGCGCCGCGACTACATTGTACCCGGCGCTGTGCAGCAGGTGCAGCAGCGCCAGACTGTCAACCCCACCGGAAACGCCGACCACCAGCCGGGATTGCTGATCCAGCCCAAACGTTTTATTCAAGGAATTTTGGATTCGATTAACCAACACGCCATGATTATAGCATCAGGCCAATTGCTGGTCAGCCCGACGATAGAGACGTCCGAGCGGCGCGCCACAACATTTGAAATTTCACAAGAAGCTGAATGGCTTCCGTCTTGCGAGCCGTCCCGGTTTATGCTAGACTACCGTTTATCCAAATAATTACCAATTAACTGGTACAATTTTTCCAGACCAGGATGAAATGAGGAGGGGTGTATAAATCAGTTTCTCCTGCCCTTCATACCGGATTGTTTTTAGTTGGTTCCATCGCGGAGGGAATAATCAATGGCTGAAAAAATCTTGATCGTGGATGATGATCTGGAGACATTACGCCTGATTGGTATGATGCTTCAGAAACAGGGTTATCAGGTCGTATCAGCCAAAGATGGTACGGAAGCAATATCCCTGGCATTTAGCGAACATCCGGATATGATCGTATTGGATATTATGATGCCGGACCCGGATGGTTATCAGGTTGCCAGGCATTTACGCTCTGATCCGCAGACTGCCCCGATCCCGATTCTCATGTTCACGGCCAAATCGCAGCTTGAACATAAAGTTGCTGGCTACGAAGCTGGCGCGGATGACTATCTGACCAAACCCGTCCACCCCGCCGAATTAATTGCGCGCATTCGTGCATTATTCACCCGAGCGAAATCGCGCGGGACCGGGCCGCTGCTCACCCGGCGCGGTTATGTGGTTGGCATCATGGCTGCCAAAGGCGGCCTTGGAGTTTCTACCCTGGCGCTCAACCTGGGTCTGGCCTACTATCAAAAAACCCGCGCCGAAGTAATTGCTGCCGAATTACGCCCGGGGCAAGGCACCTGGGCTGGGGAGTTAGGTTTCACACAGGACGAAGGTTTAACCAGCCTGCTGGAAATGAACGCCAGTGACATTACTCTGGAAGATGTTGAACGCCATCTGACCAGTACCACCTACGGCATCCGCCTGCTCTTAACAACCCACAAAGCTGCTGACAGCACCAAGCTGATCAATGCCATTCCGCAGCTTGAGGTCTTGCTCTTCCACTTGTTCACGCTTGGCTCATTCATCACCCTGGATATCGGGTCACCCTACACGCCAGGATTGGAAAAAATGCTGAGTATGGTCGACGAATTAATCCTGGTGACCGAACCTCAGCCGCATTCGGTTAAACGTACCGGCCAGTTGCTCGAAGAGTTGCCGGGCCTGGGTTTCCCCTCTACCAAGTCCCTTTCCGTGATCATCAACAACCGCGTCCGGGCGGATATACAGCTCTCTGCCATCCAGATCCAGGAAATGTTAAACCGTATCAAGACTCCTTTTATCCCCGGGGTAACGGAGCAATCCTATCAGGCTGCAATGCGCAACATACCCCTCGGCTTTTTGCAACCAGACGGAATCTATATGCAGCAAGTGAACGAACTGGCTGCCGGGTATGCCACTCGACTGAGAAATGATCAATTCCGCAGCGCAGGATTTCCTACAGCAAGCAGCTGACCTGATCTTGAGTGCTGAATACTTTGTCGCATTTACCGGGGCAGGGATTTCGACGCCTTCGGGAATACCTGATTTCCGTTCTGCCGGCAGCGGGCTATGGACCCAATCCGATCCGCTGGAAGTTGCTTCGCTGACTGCTTTCCGTTCCCACCCCGAAAGATTTTTTAACTGGTTGCGGCCGTTAGCGCAACAAATAGGGTCTGCCCAACCCAATCCAGCGCACCTGGCGTTGGCTCAGTTGGAGCAGGCCAAACGCTTGAAAGCCGTGATCACCCAGAACATCGACGGGCTGCACCAGCGCGCTGGCTCGCAAAAGGTGATCGAGGTGCACGGTTCCATGTCCACCCTGAAGTGCCCGCACTGCCAGGCGGCATATTCCACCGAGCTGTATTACCAACCATTCGTCATTGACAATATCTTACCCCGCTGCGCAAAATGCCAGGCGCTGCTCAAGCCGGATATTACGCTGTTCGAAGAGATGCTGCCCACTGCGGCCTGGGAAAATGCGCTGGAACACAGCCAGGCTGCGGATTGTTACATGGTCATTGGCAGTTCACTCGAGGTTTCTCCAGCCAATGGACTTCCTCACCTGGCGTATCAAAACGGCGCAAAAATCATTATCAGCACGCTCTCTCCTACTTACCTCGACCGAAAAGCGCGGTTGGTGATCCGCGCCGACGCAGCGAAGACATTACCAGCCATTGTCGAACGCGTAATCCAGGGGTCCTCATCAGTCAGCTAGCGGCTGCCGCGCCGGCCAAACTGTCGTTCCAGTAAATCCACCGAGAGATGGATCATGGTCGGACGTCCGTGGGGACAGGTGCGTGGTGACTGACAGCTTTCCAAATCGCGCAGCAACGCAAGCTGTTCATCGTTGGCCAGAACCTGACCGGCCTTGACTGCAGCGCGCTTGCATACGCGGGCAATGATGCGCGCCTCGATCTCATTCGCCAGCGGGGATTCGTCCTCTTCGAAATCTTCCACCACCACCCGCACAGCGGCTGCAGGGTCAGAGCCTGCCAGGATTGCCGGTACCCCCCTCACCCGGAAGGTGTTGGGACCGAACAATTCGATATCAAAACCGTAATTCGTCAAAATACCCACTTGCTGCTCCAGCAGATGAGCGCTCTGCGGTGGAAGCACGATCACAGCCGGCTCAAGCAGTGTTTGACTGGCTATTTTTTGCTGGTTCTGCCGGGTCATTTTTTCGAACAAGACCCGCTCGTGCGCCGCATGTTGATCGATCAGATACAATCCGTCAGGACCTTCCGCGACAAGGTAGGCTGCACCAACCTGCCCGACCAGGCGTAGCAGCGGTACTTTTCCGGATGGCAATGCTGGCTGAGGCGAGGTAGCGGCTTCACTGCCAAGTTCCGCTGCTTGTTCAGCCTGAAGCTCTGCAGCCATGTCCCAGGCAGGATCGACCACTCGTTGTTGATAGACAGGCGCATTCCAATAAGGCGTGTTCACATTCGGCACCGGTGAATAAGCCAGCAATGCGCGTTTGACCGTCCGCTGCACCGCTGAAAAGACCTGGTCAGGTGAGCGAAAACGCACTTCTGCTTTGGCCGGGTGGACATTGACGTCCACTTCTTCCGGCTCCAGTTGGATGAAGAGGACTGCCAGCGGGTAGCGTCCAATCATTAGCAAGGTATGGTAAGCCTGTATCAACGCAGCAATCAGCGCGGCATCCTGCACCCAGCGCCCATTGACAAAAAAGGTGATTTCACGGCGGTTCGAGCGGGTCAGCGCCACCGGGCTAATAAAACCGCTCACCCGGATGTCTTCTTCTAGGGTTACTTCCAGCATTTGTCGGGCAACATCCACCCCATAGAGCTGCGCCAGAATTTCACGCCGGTCGTTGTTCCCGGCTGTTCGCAGCATGGTTTTACCGTCCTGCTCGAGTTCGAAGCGCACCTGCGGGTACGCCAACGCATAGCGCATGACCAGGTTGTTGATCTGGTTGCGTTCGGTCATATCGGATTTGAGAAATTTAAGCCGCGCCGGAACGTTGTAGAACAAATCCTCGACCCGGATGACCGTCCCGATCGGGATGCCCGTCGAAGTCACCTGCCCGCTCTGCCCGCCTTCGATCAACATCCGAGCACCTAAATCAGCGTTTTGCTCGCGCGAGATCACGGTCATGCGGGCGACGGATCCGATGGATGCCAGCGCTTCTCCGCGAAATCCAAGCGACCGGATATGAAACAAATCTTCAGCGGTGCGCAATTTACTGGTGGCGTGCCGCGTTATAGCCAGCGGTAGCTCAACCGAAGAAATGCCCGTTCCATTATCTGCAATTTCAATGATTTTTCGTCCGGCCTGCTCGACCCGAATGGTGATGGTCGTAGCCCCGGCATCGAGCGCATTTTCAACCAATTCTTTAACTACCGAGGCGGGACGTTCAACCACCTCGCCGGCTGCAATCTGGGATGCTACATCGTCAGCTAGAACTCGGATCGCCATAAGTTTCCCTCAGTGTGTGATTATACCCGAGCGTGAGAGGTTGCCTTCGCCAAGGCCAAAGAATAATAGTTTGCTTAGAAACCTTCCGCAGCCCATTTACCTCGTTCCAAGCACAATCAGTTTCGAGTATACTCAGGGCATGGCGTTGGATACCCTGATTTTTGACCTGGATGATACACTTTATCCCCCCACTACAGGCGTTTGGGATGCCATCGGGGAGCGGATTAACCAGTTTATCGTTGATAACCTCGCACTGGGAACCGCCGAGGTCATACAGGTGCGCGATGAGTTGTTCCACACCTACGGAACCACGCTGCGCGGGCTACAAATCGTCTATGGGATCGACCCTTACAAGTATCTCAACTTTGTGCATAACATCCCTCTGGCAACCTATCTGCAGCCAAACCCCACCCTTTACCAGATATTGAAGCAGATTTCCAACCGCAAAGTGATTTTTACCAATTCCGATCAAAACCATGCGCTGCGAGTTTTAGGTCAGTTGGAATTGGGCGGTATCTTCGAACGAATCATCGATGTCATGGATGTGGCGCCTTTTTGTAAACCACAGCCGGAAGCCTTTCAACACGCGCTCAAGCTGTTGGGAAACCCCGATCCAACCCGTTGTGTGTTAATCGATGACTCGCTCCGAAATATCAATACAGCCCGAGATCTCGGGTTCTACACCATCCTGGTTGGAAATCACAACGGAAACACTCACGCAGCCAGCGCAAGGGTCGATACCCTGGAAGATCTGCCCTTGCTGGCCGACCTACCCTTCCTGGAAGGGATCTGGAGACAGGAATGAAAGAAATCTCCCCCATCGGTTGGGCATTAATTGGTATCGTGACCCTCATCGTTTTTTCCAGTTATTGGAGTTTGCTGTCGTTGCTGCGAAAGAAGAATAAAAACCCAGACTCACCCTCGTGGGCAAAATCATGGCGCATGATGGCGCATCCATGGGAAGCTGAAAATCGTGAATTGGATAAACTTTCCAAAGAGGTTGCCAACCTTGGCAATCGCAACCCATCGGATAAGGACCAAAATCCTCCTCAGGCGTAATCGCGCTTCCGGGATGGTTCGCTGCGCTGCTCATAACGTTCACTTAACACCTCTTTGGTCATTTTATTGGAGATAAGAATGGAATCTAAACCTGTACGAATAATCGTTGCCCTGATCCTCGCAATTTTCCTGATGCTTGTAAGCTTTGCCGGCGGGATATTTACCGGGATTAACCTCCCGTCAAACCTCAGCCTGCCGTCCAATTTCTCGCCGCAAACAACGACCGAAGCCCAGGCCACCCCTGGCGTGACAAGCACCCCGGTCGACCGTGAAACGTTATTCAAGCCCTTCTGGCAAGCCTGGGACCTGGTCCATAAACAATATGTTGACCAGCCGGTTGACGATACAACCTTGATGCGCGGTGCGATCAGCGGGATGCTTGGTTCGCTTGGCGACCCCAACACCGCTTACATGGACCCGGTCCAATACCAGCAGGCCAATGCGCCGTTGGAAGGCTCATATGAAGGCATTGGCGCCTGGGTCGATACCTCGGGTGAATTTCTAACCATCATCAGCCCGATGGCCGGGTCGCCAGCAGAAGCCGCCGGATTGAAAAGCGGCGACATGATCACTGCCGTGGATGGTACCAGCGTCGTGGGCACCGATCCAACCCTGGTGCTGCGCAGTGTGCTTGGCCAGGCTGGGTCGACGGTTGTGTTGACCATCCAGCGGGAAGGCGAAGAAAACCCCTTCGACGTCAGCATTATGCGCGAGGAAATCGTCATTCCCCTGGTCACCAGCAAAATGCTCGATAATAATATTGCCTACTTGCAAATAATCCAGTTCGGCGACCGAACCGAAAGGGAAGTCAAGGATGCACTGAAAGAACTGCTGAGTAACAATCCTAAGGGTTTGATCCTCGACCTTCGTAATGACCCGGGTGGTTATCTGGATACCGCCATCGCGGTGGTGTCACAGTTCATTCCGGACGGCGTGGTGATGTATGAGGATCATGGAAATGGTGAACGCGTTACCTTCACGGCCCGGTCGGGTGGTTTGGCCACCGAAATTCCACTGGTAGTGCTGGTCAATGAGGGGTCAGCTTCCGCTTCTGAAATTACCGCTGGCGCTATTCAAGACCGCAACCGCGGGAAGCTGGTAGGGACGACCACTTACGGCAAAGGCACCGTTCAGTCCTGGTCTACGTTGGTCGATAACCAGGGCGCGATCAAAGTAACCATCGCTCACTGGCTGACCCCCAATGAACGCCAAATTCACGGCATTGGTTTAACGCCTGATGTTGAGGTTCAACTGACCGAAGAGGATGTCAAGGCCAATCTCGACCCGCAACTGGATAAAGCGGTCGAAATACTTTTGGCTGCGCAAAAATAACCTGGCCGGCTGAAATGAAACGGCGCTGGATAACAAGAGAGGATTGCTATCAAGTCGACTTTCGCGGCCAGCGCAATTGTGTTGCTCTTTGCAATTCATGGCGGAATGGGAGTCCATATTTCGGATATAATAGCAGGCAACCCAGCCGCTGAAACCGGTCTTCAACCGGGCGACATCATCACGCAGATTGGCAACGCGCCAATCGCCGAAAGTCATCCATACCTGAATACGCTGTATGGGTTCGCACCTGGTCAGGAATTGGAAATTCAATTTATTCGCAATATCCGTCCTAAAACTGTCACCCTGGTGCTGACCGAATCCCGCTAATTTGTTGGTTGCTTCACCTTGAAAAAATTCATTGTAGCGCTCATCATTTTGCTGGCGATCATTTTTTTGATCACCAGCTTCAGCGAACTACGGCAAATCGGGCTGGTGCTGCAAAAAGGCAATATCCTAGTCATCGGCATGGCAGTGCTCATCGAAATCGGATGGATTTTGGTATTAGGCCGATCCTTCCAGACTCTATTCCGCATTGTTGGCATCCATAAAGAACTGTTGCCCCTGGCCCGGTTGGTAGCGGCCGTGAATTTCGTCAACATCGTCGCTCCCAGCGCTGGCGTCAGCGGGATGGCGGTCATCTATTCCGATGCCCTGAAGAACGGACACTCCTCCGCCCGGGTGACCGTTGGCAGCCTGCTCTTTCTCTTATTCGACTATTTCGGTTTGCTGACCATCATATTCGTTGGTCTCATAATTCTCTTCTTGCGCAATACCTTAAATGCTGCTGATGTCATCGCTTTTGCGCTGTTCCTGATCCTGGCGCTAACGCTTGGTGGGATGCTTTACCTGGCCTCGCGTTCCCAATCACGATTAATTCAAGCGGTTACTTTTATAGCCCGCACCGTTAACAAAATTGCCAGACCATTTCGCAAGCATGAGGTTCTGGGCGAAGAAAATGCCCGTATTTTTGCCTGCGAGATCGTGGAAGGCGTCCAGGCTTTGCACCACGTCCGGCGCGGTTGGCTGCGCCCACTCCTGCTGACCCTGCTGAATAAACTTCTACTGGTCAGCATTTTAGGTGTCATCTTTTTAGCGTTTAAAGTCCCCACCACGGTCGCTGTGGTGGTGGCTGGCTTCAGTATCGCCTATCTGTTTGTCATTATTTCGCCCACACCAGCGGGCGTCGGCATCGTCGAAGGCGTGATGACCCTGGCCTTGAAGTCACTTGGCATTCCCCTGGAAGCCGCCATGGTGGTAACCCTGGCCTATCGGTCGGTTACATTCTGGTTCCCTTTGTTGCTGGGCATGATTTCTTTCCGTTCACTGCACCAGGCTTAAGGTGCAACCAGGCATAAATTGCAACATGATTATGATCTCAGACAACTCAAACCCTTAATTGACAGTTCTGGAACACACGGGTATAATCAACCCTTGCTGAAATTTGAACTTTGGGAGAAAAGTGAATGGAAAATCCCGTCGTATCCGATAGCACCACCCAGGAATTAAAAGCAAAAGCTAAATTCACCGGGAAAGTGCTAAGAACCTCTCTGGCTGGCGCCGTTATGGATATCGGTGTCGGCAAACCGGCAGTGATTCATGTATCGCAGCTTGTTTCTCCGACCGGCCAGGCGATTAAAAGTGTAAAAGAAGTTTTGCAGGAAGGTCAGGAAGTCGAAGTCTGGGTTCGCAAGGTCAAAGAAGACCGCATCGAATTGACCATGATCAAACCCCTCGACCTGGATTGGCACGAAATTAAGAAGGACATGGTTGTCAAAGGCAATGTTGTCCGGGTTGAGACCTTTGGCGCTTTCCTTGAGATTGGCGCTGAGCGCCCCGGCCTGATCCACATCAGTGAGTTAGCCCATGGGTACGTCCGCACTCCTGGCGACGTGGTCAAAGAAGGCGACGAGCTTGAAGCCCAGGTGATCGACGTCAACAAGAAGAAAAAGCAGATCAAACTCAGTTTGAAGGCGCTGCAGCCTGAACCGGTCAAGGAAGAAGTTGATTACCAAGCGCCGGAGAAGAGCAAAGACAAACGCCGCAAGAAAGACACCAAGCGCAAGAAGGGTGACGAAGGCTATATGTCGGCGGAAGAAATTGCTGCGTTGAGCGGCGACACGGCTTCCAAGGAAGCTGAGCCGACCTTCATGGAAATCGCAATCCGCGAGGCCATGGAAAAAGCTAAATCCCGCAAAGCCGAGCCGAAAGCCAAAAAAGTGAAGGCTGCCGGACTGCAGGCCGAGCAAGAGGACCTGCTGGCGCGCACTTTGGAAAAGAAGACCACTTCTTCTCAGTAAAGATTGCCGGTTTACAATTTCGTCTGGTTGACCGCGCTTTCAAAATTCGCCGCGGCCACAAGCCAGATGGCTTTCAGGACTTTCAAAGTTCTACGGGTAAACCCCTCTCGGGCGTGATCCGGAGATTTCAGCAACCTCAAATAAAACATAATCTATTGGGCGATATCGCCCAATAGATTTTTTTAACCATTTTATACCGAATCTACTGCATGTTTTCGATAGGACTGTGGTAAACTATTTTTGTCCAGCAAGATTTTCCGGTACGACCGGGTGGAAGTGGTTTGACTTTTATTCCTCCCGGCTTTTTATTTGAAAGGGCAACTTACGGCACCAGGCATTTCACCTAATTGCACGTTAATTCGCATTTCCCGGAGGGAGGCGTCGGTTCATCGGCCCTCCCTCCGCCGCTTAAAAACCTTATTTTCTCATCTGGAGGATTAATGCCCACTAAATACATCTTCTATACCGGTGGCGTGGTCAGTTCGGTTGGCAAAGGCGTAACGGCAGCAGCAACGGGACGTTTGCTCAAAGAACGCGGGTTCAACGTCGCCGTTCAAAAACTGGATCCCTATATCAATGTTGACCCTGGCACAATGAGCCCTTATCAACACGGCGAGGTCTTCGTACTGGATGACGGGGCTGAGACTGACCTGGATCTTGGGCATTATGAGCGTTTCATTGACGTGCGGCTGAGCAAGGTCTGCAATATGACCACCGGTCAGGTGTATGCAGAGGTCATTGGCAAAGAAAGGCGCGGCGACTTCCTGGGCGGTACCATCCAGGTTATCCCGCACATCACCAATGAGATCAAACGCCGCATCACCCAGGTGGCTAAAGCCACCAGCGCGGAAATCGTTCTGGTCGAGGTGGGCGGAACAGTCGGAGACATCGAAAGTTTGCCATTTTTAGAGTCGTTGCGCCAACTGCGCGGCGACCTGGGGCGTGAAAACACGCTTTTCATTCACGTCACCTGGCTGCCGTACATCGGCGCCACCGGCGAATTAAAAACCAAACCAACCCAACATTCGGTAGCCGAGCTGCGCTCGATCGGTATCAACCCTGACATGGTGGTCGCACGTTCGGATTATCCGGTTGACCGCGCCATTATCGACAAGCTGGCTTTGTTCTGCGACGTGGATAAACGCGCCGTAGTACCGATGGTCACCAGCAAGAACCTTTATGCAGTTCCGTTGATGCTCGAAGAAAAAGGCATCGCCGAATACATCCTGGAAAAATTTGGGCTGGAGGCGCGCAAGAAACCGGATTGGACTGAATGGAAACGCCTGGTCGCTCAGGTGGACAAGCCCCGTCCGAGCGTGCGGATAGCGCTGGTTGGTAAGTATGTCGAGCTGCACGATGCCTATATGAGCGTGCGCGAGTCGCTTCACCACGCCGCCCTGAACCTGGGGGTCAATGTAGAAATTGACTGGATCCATTCCACCGACCTGGAGCGCGGCAAAATGTTGGATGTCGTTCAAAAGGCGGATGGCATTCTCGTACCAGGCGGCTTTGGCAGCCGCGGCATCGAAGGGAAAATACTGGCTGCCCGCACTGCCCGCACGGGAAAAATCCCTTACCTTGGCCTGTGTCTTGGCATGCAATTGATGGTTGTGGAGTTCGCGCGTCACACCCTGGGCGATGAAACAGCAAATTCGACTGAATTTGACCGCACGACTCCGCACCCGGTCATTGACTTGATGCCTGACCAGCACGAAATAACGGACATGGGCGGTACGATGCGCCTGGGGCTTTATCCGTGTGACTTGCAGCCGGGAACGCTCACGGTTGCGGCCTACCAACAAAACCAGGTGCAGGAACGCCACCGCCACCGCTTCGAGTTCAACAACGCCTACCGCGAATCGCTGGCTGCTGCCGGGCTGCGTATTTCAGGGCTATCGCCTGACGGACGGCTGGTGGAAATTGTCGAGCTGGCCGATCATCCCTTTATGGTTGGCACCCAGTTCCATCCTGAATTCCTCTCACGCCCCAACCGCCCGCACCCGCTGTTTAAAGCCTTTGTCCAGGCCGCCTGTGACCAGGCCGGAATTAAGACGCATCCGTTCGAGGCTAATGGCGTAAAAGAAAAAGCAAACAATAAATAATTGTGCTTTCGTTCACAATTAAGCCTCCAGGTTTACCGAAAACGGTTATACTTGGGGGCAATCGTTTATACAAGCTACAGGCAGAACCGCCTGATAATCTCATGGGAAGGGATAAAGATGGATACCACAATTGAATCAATCTACGCTCAGGAAGTATTAGATTCACGCGGCAACCCGACGGTTGAGGTCGAGGTTGTTTTGGGCGATGGCAGCTGGGGACGCGCTGCAGTACCTTCAGGCGCCTCCACGGGCACTCACGAGGCGCTGGAAATGCGTGACGGGGATAAATCCCGTTATAACGGAAAAGGCGTTCTCAAGGCAGTGGAGAACGTAAACAAAGAAATTGCGGATGCCCTGGTCGGCTGGGATGCGGTGGAGCAAAAAGCGCTCGACATGGCGTTGTTGCAGTTGGACGGTACGCAGAACAAATCCAAACTGGGCGCCAATGCCATCCTGGGTACCAGTCTGGCGGTCGCCAAAGCAGCCGCCAACGCCCTTGGCTTGCCGCTCTACCGCTATATCGGCGGCGTTTATGCCCATGTGCTTCCCGTTCCAATGATGAACATCCTTAACGGCGGCGCCCATACCGCCTGGCAGTCCACGGACGCCCAGGAATTCATGGTCATGCCGCTGGGTGCGCCCTCCTTTGCCGAGGGGCTGCGCTGGGGTGCTGAAATTTATCATGCCCTCAAAGTCGTCCTCAAAAGCCGCGGATACCCGACCCTGGTGGGTGACGAAGGCGGTTACGCCCCCCCGCTTAAGGCCAATGTCGAAGCTGTTGAGGTGATTCTGGAGGCCATCGAAAAAGCCGGTTATAAGGCTGGCGAACAGGTTGCCATTGCACTCGACCCGGCAGCTTCCGAATTCTACGATGCCGAAACCAAAACGTATAACCTGCGCAAGGAAGGTCGCAAACTGTCCAGTGACGAGATGGTGGCCTTCTGGAAAAACTGGGTGGAACAATATCCGATCGTCTCGATTGAAGACGGTTTGGCCGAGGATGACTGGGACGGTTGGAAACACTTGACGCAGGAAATTGGCAGCCGCGTTCAACTGGTCGGCGACGATTTGCTGGTGACCAATCCGGCGCGGGTTCGCCGCGCGATCCAGGAAAAAGCCTGCAACGCGCTGCTGGTGAAGGTCAATCAGATCGGCTCATTGACCGAGACCATCGAAGCCGTCGAAACCTGCCACCGGGCTGGCTGGCGCGCTGTGACCTCCCATCGCTCAGGTGAAACCGAAGACTCGACCATCGCTGACCTGGCGGTCGCGCTGAACACCGGTCAGATCAAAACGGGCGCCCCCGCCCGCTCAGACCGTGTTGCCAAATACAATCAGTTGCTGCGCATCGAGGCCGAGTTGGGTGATACCGCAGCCTACGCCGGTTGGAGCGCCATCCGCCGCGGGTAGAAGATAATTTGTACGGATGGACAGGGTGGGAGAAAATTTCCCGCCCTTTTTTATTCAGCATTAATAATTGGCTATGCGCATATGTAGGGTGTATTCCGTTTTTGAACGCACCGGGGTGTTTCAATAAGGAGGGTAAACTCGCGTATTTTATGCCCTGTATGCAGAACCTGGACAAACTAAAGTTTATCCTACAATCCCCTAATGCTGAAACCGACCAATATATTCCAACACCGGCGGTAAAAATTCCTCAGGGCATTCCTCCTGTGGCACATGACCGCAGGCAGCCAGGGTCACCCGCCGCGCATCCGGCAATTCCGCCGCCATCTGCTGGCTCTCAGCCAGTGGAATAATCCGGTCATCGTCCCCGCTGATGACCAAAACCGGCATACTGATTTCCCCCAACTTCCCGCTCAGGTTGAACTCCCGGTTGACCTGACTGTATTCCCACAAAGCCACGTCCCAGTTGGCAACCTGCAGCGATTTTCGGTAGGCCGCTTTATCTTCGGCAGTGAATTTCGTAAAATCATACCAGGAAGCTTCCAGGAAGGCATCCCCTTCCTTGCCGGCCAACGAGCGCGCCAGGTAAGGCCCAAAACGTTTCATTTGCGGTGTATTGGCCAACCACCGCGCGATTCCCGACATCCCGCTGCCCTCAACAATCGCCGCATCTACCAATACCAGCCCGCTGACTCGATCCGGGTGAGCCAGCGCTGTTTGCAGCGCTATGGCGCCGCCGGCCGAATGTCCGACCAGAACCGCTTTTTCCACGCTTAGCGCGTCCATTAACCCGATCGTCAACTGCACCTGAAACGCATCCGAGTACGGGTTTTCTCCGCTCCACTCCCCTGGCATGGGGCGTTCTGTCAGGCCAAAAGCTGGCCGGTCAAAGGCTATCACCGTACCTTCGGCTGCCAGCGAATCCATCACCTTGTGCCAGGTGTAGGTGCTGGAGCCAAAACCGTGCAGCAAGATCAACACCGGTTCGCCTGAACCGGCAATTTTATAATGCACCTGAATGGAATTGACTTCAACAAAGCGACTGTCGGGGTCTGCCAGGTCTGCAATCGCGATCGGTTCTGGCAGCGGCGGGATCGGCATGATGAGCGGCCCAACCAGCACTACCAGCAGAACCAGGATGATAATAAAGCCAAAGAATCGTAGCGGATGCATGCGAATTACCCCCGATTGGAAGTCCCTGGATCCCATTGGCCGTCCAATAGGATTTTTGCTCGCTGCCAGATGGCATCGAACATGGTGGGGGTAAGCCGACCGGTTTGCGTATTTTGCCGGCTGGGATGGTAGGATGCTAGCAGCCAGGGTAACCCGTCGCCCAGGTCATAATAAGCATTGTGTGCGAAGTCCAGCCGCCCAACCGGGCGACCATGGTTGCGGTATATGGCCAATACCTGCTGAAAAGCCAGGCTGCCCAGAGCAACAATCCCCTTGAAGCCAGACAGCAGGTCCATCTCTGCCTCAAGGAAGGGCTGGCAGGCACGGATTTCTTCGGGGGTAGGTTTGTTGTCCGGTGGGACGCAGCGGCAAATGGCCGTAATAAATACGTCGCGCAACCTCAACCCGTCGTCCCGATGGACAGTTGTCGGCTGGTTGGCCATGCCTACCCGGTGCAACGCGGCATACAAGAAGTCGCCGGATGAATCACCGGTGAACATGCGGCCGGTGCGGTTCGAGCCGTGCGCCCCCGGCGCCAACCCGACCACCAGCAGGCGGGCATGCGGATCGCCGAAACCGGGCACCGGCTTGCCCCAGTACTCCCAGTCGCGAAAGGCGCGTTTTTTGACGCGGGCAATTTCCTCGCGGTAGGCGACTAGACGCGGGCAAAGCCGGCAGGTGGTGATGTTGGCATTCAGCTCAACCCATTTTTGTTGATTGTCTGAAATGTCTCCGACCCCGCCTGCGTCCGAAGGTTGGAGCGATTTTACATTTTCCGCCGGGGTCATTCGCTTTCGGTGATCGTCACCTTAAGCAGTTTGCCTGCCGGGCTGTTTGGCCGCATGGGGTCGCGCAGCGGAATAGCCATCAGCACATCCATCCCAGATTTCACTTCGCCAAATACCGCATGTTTATTATCCAGGTGCGGCGTTGGCACATGGGTGATAAAGAACTGTGAGCCGTTGGTATTCGGACCGGCGTTCGCCATCGAGAGGATGCCGGGTTTGTTATGCTTCAAGTCCTTGTGGAATTCATCCTTAAACTGGTAACCTGGGCCGCCGCGGCCAGTGCCGGTCGGGTCGCCGCCTTGGACCATGAAATCCTTGATTACGCGGTGAAAAGTGGTGCCGTCGTAATAGCCCTGACGCGCGAGAAAAACAAAATTGTTGACCGTGGTTGGCACTTTATCCGCGAATAGCTGAATGACAATGTCGCCCTGATCGGTGGACATCGTCGCAGTGTAGGTCTTTTTAAGGTCGAGTTCAAAAGCGGGTGGTTTATTCCATTGCATACTGCTCATCGTTACCCTTTCGTTGAAAATTCTGGGATGTTATGGGTAGATTGTACCAAAGCGTTTGACGGTATGCCACCCAAAATAGCTCCTTGACGCTCGAATTCGGAAACTACTTAACCAACATCGCATCCCCAAAAGAAAAGAAGCGGTAATTCAAGCGGACTGCCTCGGCGTAGGCTGCCAGTATCCGTTCGCGCCCGGCAAAGGCGCTGACCAGCATCAGCAGGGTTGATTTTGGCAGGTGAAAATTGGTGATCATGGCGTCCACCACGTGAAATCTGTAACCGGGCAGGATGAAAAGGTCTGTCGGACCGGAGTAAGCGCCAACCACCTCTCCTGCCGTAGCAGCCCGCACAGCGCTTTCAAGCGTGCGCACCGAGGTGGTCCCAACTGCAATGATCCGTCCTCCCTGCTTTTTCACCCGGTTGATTTGCGCCGCGGTTTCTGCGCCCAGTTCGCACCATTCCGTATGAATTTTATGTTCGAGCGGGTCATCTTCGGTAACCGGGGCAAAGGTGTCCAGGCCAACATGCAGCGTTACTCGGGCAAACTGCACCCCATTCGCTTCCAGGCGAGCCATCAGCTCCGGGGTGAAATGCAATCCGGCGGTAGGCGCAGCAGCCGAACCTGACTCGCGGGAGTATACGGTTTGATAACGTTCTGGGTCCGCCAGGCGTTCATGGATATACGGTGGCAGCGGCATCTGACCGGCTGCTGCCAGGTAGGTCTCAACCGGTTCGGCAAATCGCACCAACCGCCGCGAGCCTTCCATTTCTGTCACAACCTCGGCTTCCGGGCCGTTGTCCAGGCTCAATCGAGTGCCAGCGCGCACTTTTTTGCCGCCCACCAGCGCTTCCCAACTGGTCAGGTCAATGCGGCGCAGCAGCAGCAGTTCGACTTTGCCGCCAGTCGATTTATGGGCAAAGATTCGTGCCGGAATCACCCGGGTCTGGTTGATAACCAATAAATCTCCCGGCAGCAGGTAATCCGCAACGTCCCAAAAAGTAGTGTGTTCAAGCTGCGGCTTATCTCGTTGCAGCACCAGCAGACGAGAAGCATGCCTTGGCTCAATCGGTGTCTGGGCGATGCGTTCGATGGGCAGATCGTAATCGAAATCGGAGGTTTTCATCGGTGGTCGCTCTGGCTTAACCCTTGCAGGCCGGGATGATTCTCGTCCCGACTATCATCTGCAAATTCAGCCGTCAAATCAAGCGCGGTTGTTGGTTTTCTATGTTGTACGGCAGTTGCAGGTGATCGTAAGCCCGTTTGGTCGCCACCCGCCCTTGCGGCGTGCGGTCGAGGAACCCGAGTTGCAGCAGATACGGCTCAACAACGTCCATGATCGTATCCGGCTCCTCGCCAATCGAGGCGGCAATGGTATTCAAACCCACCGGTCCGCCGCTATACTTTTCGATGATGGTCCGCAGCACCCGGCGGTCCACTTCATCCAGGCCCAGTGGATCTACATTGAGCAGATTCAAGGCATCGTGCGCCACCTCGCTGGTGATCGTGCCGTCAGCCCGCACCTGGGCAAAGTCACGTACCCGCCGCAGCAAACGCAGCGCTACACGCGGTGTCCCGCGCGCGCGCCGGGCCACCTCATCGATACCGCTTTGATCGGCATGCACCGCCAGCAAATTTGCCGCCCGCTTCACAATGGTCACCATTGCAGGTAAGTCGTAATAATCCAGGCGGTACACAGCGCCGAAACGGGCGCGCAGTGGAGCACTGACCAGCGCCAGGCGAGTCGTCGCCCCGATGACGGTGAAACGCGGCAGTTTGAGTCGAATGGAACGCGCCGACGGACCCTTGCCGATGACGATGTCCAACGCAAAATCTTCCATCGCCGGGTAAAGCACCTCTTCGACAGCCCGCCCAAGGCGGTGAATTTCATCGATAAACAAGATATCACCAGCGTGCAAATTGGTCAAAATGGCTGCCAGGTCGCCGGCGCGTTCAACTGCCGGGCCAGCCGTAATTTTGATCGAAACCCCCATTTCATTGGCCAATACATGCGAGAAAGTGGTCTTCCCCAGCCCCGGCGGGCCGTAAAACAGCACGTGGTCCAAAGGTTCCTGGCGTTTTCGCGCGGCAGCAATCAGAATGGTCAGGTTTTCTTTCACCTGCTCTTGGCCAATGACGTCGGTCAGTAAGCGCGGGCGTAATGTCTGGTCAAGGCGGTCATCGGGGCGAGCGTCAGGGGTGATTAATCGGCTGGGAGATTCGCTCATGGACACGATTATACACGCTTTCAAATGGCTAAATTGAACTATAATAGTTGAAATCCTCAGGCAAGGAGCATGTATGTCACCGGTTCATGTCTCACAACACCCACTGATTCTGCACAAACTTGGGAAATTACGCACTGTTTCAACCGAACCGAAGAAATTCCGTGAATTGGTTCGTGAGATCACCGGTCTGCTGGCCTACGAAGCCACTGCGGACCTCCAAATATCTCCAACGACCGTTCGAACCCCGCTGGGCACTGCCCCTGCGGCTGAATTGGAAGAAAAAATCGGGCTAATCCCCATCCTGCGCGCCGGGCTGGGCATGGTTGAGGGCATCTGGGAATTGATGCCGTCCGCCGAAGTCTGGCACATTGGCATCTACCGCGACGAAAAGACGCTCAAGCCCGTGCAATACTACAACAAGCTGCCAACCGAGCCGCGCGTTTCGGTTTGCCTGATCCTGGACCCGATGCTGGCAACCGGGGGCTCGGCGGTAGCAACGGTAGACATCTTGAAAAATTGGGGCGTCAAACGCATCAAATTTGTCGGGTTGATCGGCGCACCGGAAGGTATTACAGCCATGCAAAGTCGTCACCCGGATGTGCCGATTTACCTGGCGGCAGTAGATGATCACCTGAATGATGTGGGGTACATCGTTCCAGGGCTGGGAGATGCCGGCGACCGGCAGTTCGGCACAGGTTGATGATTACAGAGGCAGGAATTCCTGCCTCTTTTTTTTTCAACCTAATGGATTTCTACCCCCCGATTTGAATCATGCGCCGCCCGTCCGGAGCGGCCTGGGTTGCCAGTTTGTGTCCCTCGGGTTTGGCCGCCACGGCTTGCTTAATCACCGGCAGCGCTGGTTGACCGGCTCGCAGAGCGGACAGAATTGGGATTTCCACAGCACTCATCAGGCATGGCCTGAGGTAACCATCAGCGGTCAGGCGCAGGCGGTTGCAGCGCTGGCAGAATTGATGCTCACTCAGTGGAGAGATGAAGCCAAGCTTGCCAATCCCGCCCGGTATCCGATATTCGATCGCCGGCCCATAGCCGACGGCGTCATTTTCAGACACCAATCCTAGCGGCTTGAGCTGTTCGACGATTTCCTGAATGGGGATGAAAGCATCCTGCGGTGATGGGAAATCTGGTCCCCAGGGCTGCTGGTTTCCGATAGGCATCAATTCGATAAAGCGGACATGCCAGGGGTGTTCCAGTGTCAGCCGCGCCAGGTCCATGAATTCATCGTCGTTGACCCCGCGCATAGCGACCACATTTATTTTAATCGGCAGCAAACCGGCGTTTTCCGCAGCAGCAATTCCACGCAATACCCGTACTAACGATCCGCCGCGAGTGATTCTAGCAAACTTCTCAGTATTCAGCGTATCCAGGCTGACATTCACCCGCTTCAACCCCGCCTGTGCCAGCTTTTCTGCCTGTTTTTCAAGCAGCATCGCATTGGTGGTCAGGCTAACATCCTCGATGCCGGGAATATC
This sequence comes from Chloroflexi bacterium GWB2_54_36, assembly GCA_001796355.1. GTDB lineage: Bacteria > Chloroflexota > Anaerolineae > Anaerolineales > Anaerolineaceae > Bellilinea. The sequence continues at coordinate 92,552 of MGMG01000077.1, forward strand.
AGCCAGCATGCGGATCAGAATGGGCAGATCTGCCCGCACCAGCGGTTCGCCGCCCGTCAGCCGAATTTGGCGCACGCCCTGCTCAGCGGCTGCCCTGGCAACTTGCTCAATTTCTTCATAGCGCATGATGGCATCATGCGGCTGCCAGACCAGCCCTTCCGGCGGCATGCAATAGACGCAGCGGAAATTGCAGCGGTCTGTGACCGAGATGCGTAAATAAGTAATTTCACGGCCCCAATTATCGATTAGCATGAAAAATCACTACCAGTGGGAAATTGAAGGACAATATTGTACCAGACATTGACTGCCAAATGGCTACCTTTTACAATAAATCTAGACTACACGCAATCCGGTGATTCTGGAAAGCAGAGTTTTCAACAGCCAGGTCGGCGGTGCCAGCGCCAGATGGATCAATCCGCTGGCAGCGAAGACCATGGCCAGCGCTCGCAGCCCGCGGTTGAGCGGCGGAGCCAGGTTTTCCAGCATCCAACTGCTGACTCCCGGCAAGATTGCCAGTACCAGTAAAATCGCAAAGAAGAAACCAACCGACCACCAGGCGCGCCGGTCGGATGCGCTTGGCAGCATGGTGCTGCTGACTGTAAAAGCCAGGTAAAACCACAACCAGAAATCCGGGCGGGTGGGTAATCTTGCCGCCTCACCCCAAAAGGTCGCCCAATCCGAGTTAAACAACATACCGGTTAAAGGCAGAATGCCCAGGGGTTTCAAACCCAGGATGCTGACAACCGCCATCCCGCTGATCAAAGGCGCAGCCCCAATCAATGTATCGCGTAGTGGGTCAGTTTGCGCGGTCTCTACAAACCCCAGCCGCAGGTTACCGTTGGCCATCACTTTAGGCAGCAAGGATAGCTTACCAGTGCGTACGCCCAACAAGCGCGCCATAACAAAATGGCTCAGCTCATGCAGCAGCACGCCTGGGAAGAAAAACAGCGAAAAAAGACCCAACGCTGAGACAGGACGGCGCGTCAACAGCAAAAAGACCGCCTGCAGCTCGCGGTGCAGCCAGCGCTGGACCACTAGAAATGCCAGAATGCAGGCTGTAAAGAAAATTAGCCCGTCAACCGGCAAATTCACCGGGCAGCTGCCCGAACGATTTCAACAAATTCAACCGGCTTGAGGCTTGCCCCGCCTACCAGCGCGCCGTCAATTTCCGGCTGCGAGAAAAACTCTGCTGCATTCGAGCCGGTCACCGAACCGCCGTAGAGTACACGGGTCGCATCAGCCACCGCTTTGCCGTGCAACTCGCGCAGCGCCGGACGGATCATGGCCGCGACCACCCGGTTGGCATCCGGTCCGGTGGCTGCTCGTCCGGTGCCGATTGCCCAGACGGGTTCGTAAGCAATCACCAGTCTGGTTAGCTGCTCCACGGGGATGTTTTTCAGTCCTTCACGTATCTGCCGTTCGATGACCACAGCGGTCTGCCCGGCTTCGTTTTCCGTCAGGGTCTCACCGATACAGACGATGGCAACCAATCCCTTGGCCAGGGCTGCAAGGGTGCGCTTATTGACCGTTTCATCGGTTTCACCAAAGTAGGTGCGACGCTCAGAGTGGCCAATGATCACATACTTACAGAATTCCTTCACCATACCGGACGAGACTTCACCGGTGAAGGCGCCTTTTTCCTCCCAGTGCAAGTTCTGAGCGCCCAGGCCAATTTCCGTCCCCACCAGCATGGCTGAGACGGGCATCAGGCTCATAAACGGCGGGCACAACACCTGCTCGACCGATTTCACCTCCTGCAACCCGGGCAGCATCTCGGCTACCAGAGCGCGGGCTTCTTCGACAGTTTTGTTCATCTTCCAGTTGCCGGCAACAAACGGTGTTCGCATGAAAGGTCTCCCCGTGAAAGTATTCTCCAAGTTTGGGCAATTATACAACGAAGGTCAGGCGCGGGCGTTGCCATTTGGCAAATTGACGAAATCTGCCGTTCACGGTATGATCACCTTGCTCAGGTTGGTCGGACGGTCGCGGTCTTGCTTGCAAGATCGAGGAAAGTCCGCACTCCACAGGGCGCGACGCCGGGGAAACCCCGGGGTGAGGTAACTTGCGGGATCGGGCCACAGAAACAAACCGCCTGCCGTTCAGGTGGGCATGGGTGAAATGGTGGTGTAAAAGACCACCAGCGTCCGCAGTAATGCGGCGGCTGGGCAACCCCCGTCGGGAGCAAGGCCAAGCAGGGATGAGGAACTGCCCGTTCCGTTTGAATCCCGGGTAGGCTGCACGAGCTGCCTGGTAACAGTCAGCCTAGAGAGATGACCGTCCTTCGCGAGACCGTCCGTTCGCGGATACCCTTGCGAGGACAAAATGCGGCTTATAGACCGGCCTGAGCAATATGGTTTCATGTAGGGGCGCGCATCGCGGTCTGTGCACCCCCGAGCGGAGCGAGAGGGGATGCGCGCCCGCTTTTTATCATAGGTTGGAACGACGAGCCCACAGGGCGCATAAACCGCGAGGCGTCAGTCCCCACGATTTCGGTTTCCAATAAAAAAATGGGACGGGCTGGAACCCGTCCCCTACATAAGCACTTCTAGGTGACACCGTGGTGAGATCGTAGGCCTAAATCCCCAGGTAAGCCGACTTCACCTGCGGGTTCTCGGCAATCTCTTTCGCGCTGCCCGAGAGCACGATCCGGCCGGTCTCCAAAACGTAAGCCCGGTGCGAAATGGACAACGCCATGGATGCATTCTGCTCAACCAGCAGGATGCTGGTCCCGGCGGCATTGATTTCCTTGATGATCGAGAAGATCTCTTCCACCAGGATCGGGCTCAATCCCATCGACGGCTCGTCCATCATCAACATCGTTGGCCGCGACATCATGCCGCGCCCGGTAGCCAGCATTTGCTGCTCGCCGCCGGAGAGCGTACCGCCTGCCTGGTTGATGCGTTCCTTCAATCGCGGGAAGCTAGAAAACACCCGGTCCATCGAACGTTGAATTTCTGTCTGATCGGTGCGGGTAAACGCTCCCATCAGCAGGTTTTCACGCACAGTCAGGGGTGAGAAAATTTTCCGCCCTTCCGGCACATGACTGGCGCCCAGCCGGACGATTTGTTGCGCGGGCATCATCGAGATGTCCATGCCCTTGAACTTGACATGCCCGGTTCGCGAGCGCAGCAGACCGGAAATCGTGCGCAGGGTGGTTGACTTGCCAGCTCCGTTTGCGCCGATCAATGTAACGATTTCACCCTCTTCAACATTGAATGAAACCCCCTGCAAGGCATGAATTGCGCCGTAATACACATTGAGGTTCTCAACATCAAGCAGCATGGCCGGCTCCTTTCCCCAGGTAAGCCTCGACGACCCGTTCGTTAGCCTGGATTTCTTTGGGATTACCGCGGGCAATCACCTGGCCAAAATCCATCACTGTGATATGACGGCAGATGCCCATCACCACCCGCATTTGGTGCTCGATCAGCAGGATGGTCAGGTTAAAGCGGTCATGGATGAAATGGATCAAATCCATCAGCTCGATGATCTCTTTGGGATTCATACCGGCAGCCGGTTCATCCAACAGCAGTAGCTTGGGGTTGGCTGCCAGTGCGCGGGCAATTTCCACCCGCCTTTGCTGACCATAAGGCAAATTCTTGGCCGTTTCGTTCTGGATACCTTCCAGACCAAAAATGGCCAAAAAGTCCAGCGCCTGATCCGTCAGTTCATCTTCTTTGGCATAGAAATTCTTGGTCCGCAGCACACTGTCGGTCAGGTTGTAACCCGCATGCGGATGATAAGCTATGCGGACGTTATCCAGCACCGAAAGATTCGAGAATAAGCGGATGTTTTGGAAGGTCCGAGCGATCCCCTTGCGGGTGATCTCGTATGGTTCTTGCCCGGCCGTGGATTCACCGTCAAACTCGATCTTGCCGCGGGTCAGGGAATAGATACCGGTGATCAGGTTGAATACCGTGGTCTTTCCCGCGCCGTTTGGACCGATCAAGCCGTTCAGGTCGCCCTGATTCAAGGTGATATCGAAATTTTGCACTGCGCCAAGTCCGCCAAAGAATTTGGTCAGACCTTCGACTCTTAATATGTTTTTGGAGGATGTTGAATTTTCCATAGTGTTCCTCCTTTAGACCTCAACCGCCGGCGAATCGGTAGGCGTTGGAATTTTCTTTGGCCTGGTTGAAACCACTTTTGCTTTCAAGAAGCCCCACTCAACCGCACCCAGCAGCCCCTGCGGCCGAATCAACATCATCAGCAGCAAAGTAATGGGGTAAAGCACGTAGCGCCAGGTCGGCGCTTCAGTACCCATTTGACCGAGCAACACGCGCAGCATTCCTTCCAGGAAGAATAGCCAACCGAACGATGAGACAATCGTCCCGGTCATGCTCCCCAGACCGCCAAACACGACGATAATCAGCGGATTAAAACTCACCAGGAAGTCGAACGATCCCGGCGAGAGGAAACCGATGAAGTGAGCGTAAATTCCACCGCCCATTCCGGCAAACAGACTGCCGATAACGAAAGCCATCAGTTTCGAGCCGGCAATGTCGATACCCATTGCCTTCGCGGCAGTTTCATCCTCGCGCACCGACATAATCGCCCGTCCGGTGCTGGACCGCAGGATATTCCTCATGACGATAACCACCAGCATCAGGAACAAGAATGCCCAGAACCAGGTGGTCAGCTTTGGAATACCCACCATCCCGCGCCCGCCTTTCATTTCGGGGAACGGCAGGACGGTATCCGAGTTGATCATCAGTACATTGACCACAATGGTGAATCCCAGTGTCGCGATGCCGAAGTAGTCGGAACCAAGTGTAAGCACGGGCAAGCCGAAAAGGAAGCTGACTTCGGCTGCAAAAATCCCGGCAAAAATGACCGCCAGGAAAAACATGATCTGCATGGGGATACCCTGCGCCAGGACTCCTGGGTCCAGGTTAGTGCCGAGCAAGGGCTGGAAAACCGGATGCAGCAGTCTGCCAACCATAACCGCGATAAATCCCGCGGCTAAAGTCCCAATCAGGTAAAGGGTGAAGGCCGATAGGACCGGGATACCGCGAATTTTCTTTACCAGGCGGCCGATCGCCGTCAAAATGATCGCCCCGACAATCGTGCCAACCCCAACCACAATCAACCCGCGGGCATCGCCGTTGACCCAGCGGTACGTGATATCCGCGGAGGTATAGGCTCCAATGCCGTAGAAGCCCCACTGCCCCAGGCTGAACTGTCCGTTGAACCCATAAATCAGGTTCAACCCCAGTGCCACCATCGCCATGGCGCAGGCTTGAAATAACAGACCGCTGTCAAAGTCATTAAGCAGTTGGAAATTGCCAAATTTGGTCAACCCCAATTGAATGACGCCAAATGCCACCACCATGCCGCCAATTTTCAGCCAGCGGCTGGGCAGAGACATTACCCATAGAACGCCATAAAAGTAGGCGATAATCGCTGCAATTTTTACAATCGATCCAAGTAGAAATCCAAGTTCCATGGCGGGCTCCTATGCCTTCTCTTGTGAGGGCTCGCCGAAGATACCGGTTGGCCGGATCAACAGGACGATGATAAGGATGGTAAAGGCTACCGCATCCCGCATAGGCGTTGAGATATAGCCCGCGGTCATGGATTCAGCTTGTCCCATGATTAAGGCGCCTACGAGTGCGCCTGGGATGCTGCCAATTCCGCCCAAAACTGCCGCGATAAAAGCCTTCAAGCCTGGCAGGATGCCCAATTGCGACCAGATCGAACTGTAAGCGATCGCATACAGCACGCCTCCCAACCCGGCAAAGGCTGCGCCAATCGCAAAGGTAAAGGAAATGACCGAGTCGACGTCGATGCCCATCAAGCGAGCTGCCTGCTTGTCATATGAAGCCGCTCGCATCGCCACCCCAATTTTGGTGCGCTTCACAAGGAATTGCAGGAAGATTTGCACCAGAACAGACGCTAACATAATAATCAGCAGAATGTTGGAAAAAGTGATGCTGCCATCAGGTGGTTGTGTGCCAGGGACAACCTGGTGAATTCCGCCTTTAATGTACCAGGCCACGACTTCGAAGGGCCGTTCGTAGGGGATAAAACGAGGGGAAAATACAAAGTTCAACGCCCCGAAATATTCCAGGAAGAATGAGACGCCAATCGCCGTGATCAAAGCTGCGATTCGAGGGGCATCCCGCAAGGGTTTGTAGGCTACGCGTTCAATGGTAACCGCAAGAAGGATGCAAATCAGCATCGAAAGAAGGATGACGCTGATCGACCCAATTACAACGCTGATCATGGGCGGTATGGATGGAAAGACTGCTAAAGGCCATTGGTGCAGATTGAAGCGCGTCACCGCGAAAAAGCTAACAAAAGCGCCAACCATGAACACATCGCCATGCGCAAAGTTAATTAATTTAACGATGCCGTACACCATGGTATAGCCCAGAGCAATCATGGCATACACAAAACCCAGCTGCAAGCCGCTGATGAAAATATTGGCAAACAGCGTCGGATTGCTGATAAGGTTTTTACCGAGGATATAGACAACAGCCAGTCCTAAAACAATGAAGAATAGCTGCCCTATCCAGGCTAGCCGGGTATGCGTTTTTACCAATGGCAAAGAGGTTTGAGAGGGGGTGCTAACTTGCTGCATCGGGGTGACACCTCCAAGTATTCGAATAATACAGGAATTGGAGGGCAGCTAAACAGCTGCCCCCCAATTATTCACTTTAAAACCAGCATCGATTACGGAGCGATGCTCGCTTCAAACTTGACACCCTCGGCTGTGACTGCCAGAATGGCCGCAGCCTTTACCGGGTTGTGTTTGGCATCCAAAGTAATGGCGCCGGAAACAGCATTGATCTTGATGCCTTCCAAAGCTACCTTTACTTTGTCAACGTCTTCAACCGTGCCGGCGGTGGTCATGGCAGTGAAGAGCATATTCGCAGCATCATATGCCAGGGTAGCAAGAGCATCCGGTACCTTGGCGGTGCCATCATCGTTCTTGTATTTTGCGCCGTAAGCTGCAAGGAAGTTCACAACTTCTGGGCGGGGATCATCGGGCGAATAGTGGTTGGTGAAGTAACCGCCAGCCGCTGCTACCACGTCCAGGTCAGCCGAATCCCAACCATCACCACCGAGGAAGGCAGAGGTAATGCCTTTTTCCTTGGCCTGTTTGGTGACCAGGTTGACAATGTTGTAATAATCGGGCAGATAGACGACATCGGGTTTAGCTTCGGCAATTTTGGCCAGGATGGTTGAGAAATCGGTATCCTTGGCAGTGTAGCTTTCCTTGCCAACAACCGTGCCGCCCATTGCGGTGAAATTCTTTTCGAATTCTTCCGCCAGACCCTTCACATAGTCATTTGCCTGATCGAGCATGATGAAGGTAGTCTTTGCGCCCAATTTCTCCGTGGCGAATTTGGCGCCCACCAGACCTTGGAACGCATCGATGAAGCATGCGCGGAAGGTGTACGGCTTTGTGTTACCGTTGGCATCCACGGTGACTGCTTCGGCGGTCGATGTACCACTGATGACGATAACTTTCTTGGCGGTACCGATTTCGGAAATCGGAATGGTGGCCTTTGAGCAGACTTCGCCAATCACAAATTTGACGCCGTCTTGATCGACGACCTTGTTCATGGCGTTCACAGCCGGCTCGGGGGTGCACTGGCTGTCTTCAACAATCGGGACAATGGTATACCCATTGACGCCGCCTTTGGCGTTCCACTCTTCAATTGCTAACAAGGCTCCGTCACGGGTTGACACACCAAACGTAGGAACTGGCCCTGAAAGTGGGGCAAGAATTGCGACTTTTAATTCCTTCGCACCACCGGTCGAGCCGGTTCCACCGCACGCCACCAAAATCATGGACAAAATAACGAACAAACTTAAAACTTTCAGCGATCGCATTAGGTTCTCCTCCTTAACACAAATTGAAAATTGGACACACTATTTAATTGGCTGCATCCCCCATCCGGTTACCACCGTCAGATTGCTCAGGTCTTCCGGCAGGTATACCTGGGACTAAAGGATTTTATATAAGTGGTATCACCTCCTTTTACCGAAGGGCGCGAAGTGTATAAAAATTAACGATTTGGCAATGGGAAATAGGACGGTACAGAAAGCACAAACACCATTCTGCACCAATAGCCTATGATAGGAAATGTCACTCAAAATGTCAAGTGGCAAATAACCATAATTTACTTAATTATGCCCATTATAGTTATTTTTCATACCAATTTTTGGTTTTTTTCTTGACAAACCCTATAGAACTCTATAATATAAAATGATTGATTTCCCAACTCTTCGAGTAGGCGGCAATCGAATACCCAGGCACCCTTCAGGAGTTTAATCCATGCTGCGAAAGAACATTGCACAGCCAACTACCGTGATAGTCTTGTTATTCGTTCAAATTATTCCCCTTTTGCTCTTTCCCCCGAATATTTTTTCGTCAACCAATCAGCAATGGTGGCTCCCGGTATTTTTGACCGCACTTGCGATTTATGCCGCCGTAAAAATCGTGGTACAGCGCACGAGTGAACTTTGGCCATGGTATCTGGTATCTTTTTCACAGGGGTTCAACATTATTAGCCGTCTAATGATGATCATGCCGCATGCCACCAACAATGTCAACGGAGCCCAGGTTGCAGATGTTGCTTACCTGGTCACCAACATCATTGCGGTTGTCATTTCGGCGGGCTATATCGTATTCGCTGAATTGCCAGATGTACGTTTGAGTCTATTAACGCAAAAAGAGACTGCCGCGTAAAAAAAATTTCCGTAAGCATAATTACATCTCCCACCAGGGGAAAGCGGTGCCTGGTGGGTTTTCTTATTAAACACATACCCCTGGCTGAAATCGTGACCAGATCCACAGCCAGGGGTAACAAGGGAAGGATGGATCAGTTAACCGGTTCTGCTCCAGCCAACGGCATATTGATGATTTTTGTAAAGCTCTTCACAATTTTCGGGTCGAAATCTTTGCCGGCGCAGCGTTGAATTTCTTCCATCGCTTCCGGGATGGTGCGCGCAGGCCGGTACACACGGTCGGTAATCATGGCGCCAAAGGCGTCGACAACCGCCAATATCCGGGCCCCAATCGGGATTTCCTCACCGCTTATGCCCAGTGGGTAACCGGAGCCATCAAAGCGCTCATGGTGCGCCAGAACCAAGCGGGCAACATCTGACAGTCCGGCGATCATCCGCAGAATCCTGGCGCCAATCTCGGGGTGCTGTTTCATAATCACCCACTCACGGTCATTCAACGCGCCTGGTTTATGGAGAATGTTATCCGGAATACCTATTTTTCCAATGTCATGCAACAAAGCAGCGCGCCGGATGGACTGGATATCATGGAACGAACAGCCAAGATCAACTGCGATCCGTTCGGTCAGACGGGTAATGTGTCGGCAATGTTCACCGGTAGAAAGATCACGGGCTTCCAGTGCTTTTGAAAGCGCCATTACAATCTCGACGATGCTTTCCTCGTCAGAGTACGGCAGGCTTTCCCGGTGAAGGACTTTGGCAGCCTGGTTGGCAAGTAGGTACGCCTGGTTCATATCCTCAAGTTTCCGTATGGTTGGCTCGACCGCCAGCACAAATAATCCCACCGGTTCCGTGTCGATCCGCATCGGGAAGAGATAGATGTTTTCATGCGGGCCAACCCGTAGCACAGCTTGCTGATCGCGATTGAGCGGTTTGAAATGTTGATCGATAAAAGTCAGGTCGTCTCCTAAAACCGCTTTCTGTAGTATTTCCTGGGCGCGAAAGTTATCGCGTTGAACGGACGATTGCCCGCTCACAACTACTGGTAACCCATGGAATGCCTGAGAGCGGAAGATTCCACCGGGAGCCAAAACCAATATTTGGCACTGCTTTACCTTTAAGACATCGACAGCCTTTATCGCTATTTGATTCAATAAACTGGCCGGTCCATCATAGCTGAACCAGTGGTCAGGAACTTCTCCCAGGTCCGCCAGTCGTTCAGCGGCTGAGCTGAACAATGTGGGCAGGCGTTTTTGCGTTTCGCCTATGAGGCCTGAACTACTTGAAATCATAATTAACTATTCCCAAAATAATGCTTTGCTTTATGAAAGGTTTGATGCCATAACCCTTTAGTCGGCTGCTACCGCAGAACGGCCCATAACCGGGGCTTTCATGGCAACATTGAGCTGTGAAGCGAAATCAGCCAGGGTGGTTGCGCGAATTTCTGTCAGACGATTCCGATCCTCGTTGTTAAGCTGGAATTTCTCGCCGGCAAAACCAGCCGTAAGCGCCATGCCCGGATTCGAGAGCAGCATCTGCCGAAAGTGAGCAGAGACCACAGCAGCGGATAAAATACGGCTGTATTCACGGGTGACTTCTTGTTGACGGTTATTGGAACGTGGGTAACTGGTCTGGTACATGATTTTTCTCCTTTAAGGGTTGTTCACGCGCTGGCCCACCCATAGTCCATAAAAGCCAGAAGGCGCCCAGGGCGATGAAAACATCCCCCAGACTAAAGGCGACCCGGTAAGAGAACTCCGAGAATGACCGGAACCGGTCGGAAAGGAGCCAAAGGATTGTTTCCTCTCTTTGAAGGACAATGTCCTTACCAAAACCTAACCGTTGGCCGATCTGCCAGGACCCGGCCGGAGCGTCCGGTCGCAGCCATTGAACGGTCTCCGGTGTGATCGGCATCAGCCCGCCGTTGAGTGCAATGACGGTCAGGTTGAGCAGCAATCCGGCGCCCAGCAGCCAAAAACCGGGGGTATTTCGGTTCGCCCAGCCAAAAATGAGCAGCGCAAGTTGTGAAAGAACGAAAATCCAGCGGACAACAATACCAGGTAGACTGGCGCGAGTGGCAGGAAAAGAAAATATCAACCACTGTACGGCGATAGCTACCAGGACGAGCCAGGCAAGCCGCAATGGAAAAGATTGATATGCTCTTTTTCTCAGCCGCGCCCGCAATAACCCGCTAAGCAGGCCTGCGAGAACGGCTAAAAGTAAAATCATTCAGTGGTTTGCTTAGAAACCGATAAACCAGGCTGAACGCATGATGACCCCACCACCGGCCTCGGGAGCCCCAGATCCCAAGACAAAAAGGACAACGGTCAGTACGAAGAAGATCATGCGAGTTTTGGCAGAGGAGATTGTAATCATTGCAGGTTTCCCTTCCCGGAAAAGTATTTGCTATATAACAATAGTTTACTTAAGGGTAGGCTTCAAAGGTGGCTTCAATAGAGGCATTATTTGAAAATTCATTGAAATTGGTTGGTATTTTGTTGGTAATAGTGGAATTATTATAAACCAGCAAGGGTTTGGATACAATTAAATTGCTAAACGTGGCATTTTCAGCGGATCACCCTTCGCTCACGGGTTAAGTTATCATATAACGCGCGGGTCTGTGGTGATGGCTGGGCGTTCATTTCCTTGTGGAGAATTTTCTTGAACTGATCATATTGCTGCATAACCGCCACAATATTCCCTGTAGCCGCCAGCGCTCGCATTGCCAGGCAAACCATGGTTTCGTGGGTTGGGTCGAAATCCAGCAAGGTCTGGGCAGTGATCAACGATTCATCCAGCTCGCCGCGTTTCAACTGCAATTCAGCCAGTTGCACCATTGCATCCGTAGCCAGTTGGTGGAAACGCTCGCGCTCGGTTATCGCCCACTGCTCCGAAATATCAGGGGCAAAATAGCCTTTATAAATTTTGACTGCTTCTTTAAGAAGACTAATTCGCTTTTCTTCATCCAAATCCCGGCGCGCCTGGTTTAGACTATTTGTAAAATTTTCAAAATCGGCTTCGTAATCCATCCCGCGGTTGAAAGTATAGATTTCATTCTCGAAAAGAACCACATCCTTGCCTGCCGCATGGCGCAGCCGGTAAATCGTATTCTTGAAGCGCAGTTTTAATTCTGCCGGAGTCGAGTCCAACCAGAAAATTTCGCCGATTTCTTCCTTTGTCATGCCCCCCGAATGGAGCAGCAATAAGATAAGCAAATCCCGCGCATTTTGTGTCATCCATTCAGCCCCGGTAATCACATGGTCACCGATTTTGACCTGGACTTTTCCAAAAGTAGTAAAGGCGAGTTCAGGCGGGGAAAGATGCACAATTTGCGACCGCCGCCGAAACTGCTTCCGGATAGCGGGTAGTTTTTGGTCCAATTGGATGGCAAGCGAATGTAGTTCTACGAACTGCTGGAAGATATCAGTCGGAAGATCACGAACTTTGACAACACTCGCCAAAGTTTGTCCTTCGGACATAATTAAATGATTGAATTCTGGGCTGCGACTCACATCCGCCAGGTAACCTAGCGTGTTCCGCGCCAAATCATATTCACCCACAACGGCAGACGCTGCCGCTAGCAATAATCTGCAGCGGTTCGACTCCACGATGTGGCCTTCGGCTATGAAAAAATCAAGTGCCTCTTTTAATTCCTTTACTGTCGAAATCTTTTGATCAATCACCAGGCTGATTCTGCCGCTCAGGAGATTGCAGAGGTATTTTTCATAATCCGAGCCTGACTTAATCGCAAAATCTATTGCATCTTTAAGGATTATCTGGGCTTTTTTTGGTGACCCACCAGCTAACGCCAGGTGAGCATCGGAATATACTAAATAAAAATGCAATGGTTGATCTTCAATTTGAGAATCAATTTCGGCTGCCTTTTTGTATGCCTCTTCAGCTTCATTTGTGGATTTTAAGTCACGGAACAAATCGCCTAGGCTGGTCAAAGCAAATGCTTCTAACCGTTGGTAACCTCCCAAGCGCGCATATTGGATGGAATTTTCAAGCTCTACTAATGCCTGTTCGTAATCGCCAATCAAATGATGCAGCACACCCAAATTGTTAAGTAAATTGGCTTGCCAAACCACATTACCAGTTGTCTGGTAATAAGTCAGCACATCACGATAAGTGGCCTCGGCTATGGTAAACTGCCCCAAAAAACGCATGACCACGCCAAGCTCAAGTCCTGCTTTTGAGGCCCCCTCCAAATAATCTGCCTGGATGAAAATCTCTCGGGCCTTTTGCAACCAATCCCTTGCATCCGTTAGTTTTCCGGATTGGAGAAAGGTTGCTCCTTTGGAATGGAAAGCACTCGCCAAGATTGTTAAATATTCTTTGTGAGGTTTTGCCAGTTCGATTACACGATTAGAATCGTCAATAGAAGGTTGGTAATTTCCGGCCATTCTATAGGCTACAGATCGGCGGACCAATGTATTTAATTGGACCTCAAGATCACGTTCATCCTCGAGCAGATTGAGTGCCTGGCTGGTCAACTGGATGCCGGCTTTTGGGTCACCAAGCATCATCATCGCCGCTCCTTGGATAGAAAGCAGACCCGGAGAACGGTTAACCGACTGAGAAGGTAATTTCTCGATCCAATCTTTCAGGGTTACCAGGCGCCCCTGAGAGATCATAGACTGCCCGGCGTTCTCGATCATGGCCGCGGTCATTTCCTCATCCCCGAGCTGAACGCAAACATGGTAAGCACGTTCCCAATCGTGCTTTTGCTGGTGATAATTTACTAGCTGGAGGTAGATTTTGCGCGTTTCCTCAGGATACAAACGCGTCATCTGGTTTTGTAGAAAATCGCGAAACAGGTGGTGGTAGCGCAGCCAGAGATGATCTTCAATAATCGGCAGTGTAAACAAGTTGTTTCGTTGCACATCATCCATCAAAGCCGACCAGTTGGCCTCGATGCCCAGTCCTTTGCCTATCACTTCAGCGCAGCGTTCCGCGTCAAATTCCTCCAGCAAGGAGCTGCGAAAGAGAAATTGCTTGACTTCATCACGCTGATGCTCAAGTACCTGCTGCGCCAGGTATTCGTACAAACCTACCCCGGTCACCCCTCGCCCTTGCAGTCGGGTCGTTACACGCCCATTTTCGATATCCGTTGATAGCACCAGACCGGTGATCCAGCCTTCTGTCGTATGCGCCAATTCGGCGGCATCTGGCTCGCTGAGCACCACGCGGTGGTTCTGCAAATAAAGGTTCTGAATTTCGCTAACGTTGAAAGCCAGGTCCTCAAAACCGAGGCCGCCCACCGTCGACCGGGCAACCAGCAGCGGCATATCAGCCAGCGGCAGCAGCCGGCGGGATGAGATGACCAGGTGACAATTTTCATCCGCGGTCATAATGAAGCGGTTGATGAAATAGTTGATATCCTGGTTTTCCTCGACCAGGTGATAATCATCCACCACGAGTAGGAAATGCTCGGTGATGGTCTCGAAAATGTCATTGATGACCAAAGAAACCAGCGCATCCAGGTTTAGCCGTGCCTGCGACATCCCCTGCAGCGCGGGCATGCAATTTTTCCCAAAATCCGGGAAAGTGGTTTGAATGGCAGCAATAAAATGCGCAATAAAGCGCTGTGGATCGCGGTCTAAATCGTCGAGCGACAACCAGCAAACCGGCTGCAATGTTTGGTGAACAAAATCGACAAGTAAGGAGGTTTTACCGTAACCCGCCGGGGCAGCCACGATGATCAGACGTTTATCGATCGCCTCTTCCAGAACAGCCAACAACCGCGGCCGGCTTATAATCTCTCCCCGGCGCCGCGGGATGATCAATTTAGTACGGGTGATCGGAATCGAATTTTCCATCAGGGGTGGCAGAAATCCGGTTAAATATCCACACTAACGCTGACTTAGTGCACAAGGACTATTTACAACCATCCCCCTGGGTTGTGTCGTTCCTCAGTTCTCAGACATAATCATACCCGGTATCTGAATTCAAAGGTATAAAAATAGGATTGGATTTCCTAAGAAGTGATATTAATCCGCGATTTTTCGGCCAGGGTTGAAAGGGTTGGAAATCAAGCTAAAATGTCCAGTTTCGGATTACAATCTGATCGAACCACTAATCATTGGAGGGAATTTTGAACTATAAATACTTGGGTCAAACCGGCGTCAAAGTATCCCAGTTGTGCTTTGGCACCATGTCCTTTGGTGATGAAGCCGATGAAGAAATGTCCGGGAAGCTCTATAGCCGCTGTCGCGATGCCGGGATCAATTTTTTCGATTGCGCCAATATGTATTCCACCGGCAAGGCAGAGGAAATTCTGGGTAAGTTGATCGCTGGGCACCGCAATGAGGTCGTCCTGACCAGCAAAGCATATTTTCCCATGGGCAGGGATGTCAACGCCCGCGGCGCCTCTCGTTATCACCTGTTCAATTCCGTCGAGGAAAGCTTGCGGCGCTTGAAAACCGACCGCATCGATGTATTTTTCATCCATCGCTTCGATGATTTCACCGCGCTCGAAGAAACGCTGCGGGCGCTGGATGATCTGGTGAGTATGGGTAAAATCTTATATCCAGCCGCCAGCAATTTCGCTGCCTGGCAGGTGATGAAGGCTATTGGTCTTTCTGACCTGCAC
>MGMG01000078.1 GCA_001796355.1 Chloroflexi bacterium GWB2_54_36
ATGGGGACGGCGGGCGGCTGGGGTTATACCAGGCCTGGCGGAAAATGGAATCGTAGTGCGCGCTCCGTAGGTGAACGCACCGCATTATGTGACATTGCGAATGGAGCGCAGCGTTAGCACGAAACTATTACGATCCGCTTACTAGCGATACAACGCCGGGTTAGCCAGCAGCTCCTGCGTGCGCGGGTGGTTGGCGTACAGGCCGCGGTACGACTCGGGCAGCAGCGCTGCGATGCGGCACATAATTTCATCCGTTTGCTGCTGCATGACCTGCTCGCGGTTCTCGCGCGGAGCAGGCGGTAGAATCACCGGTTTGCCAAATA
Organism: Chloroflexi bacterium GWB2_54_36; assembly: GCA_001796355.1. GTDB lineage: Bacteria > Chloroflexota > Anaerolineae > Anaerolineales > Anaerolineaceae > Bellilinea. Next base: position 324 of record MGMG01000078.1, read on the forward strand.
CCACCTTGATAGTCGGCTTGCGGAGGGTAAACATTTTCCCCGTGGCAGTGTCGGAACCGGCAATGCCGACCGGAACCACCGGCAGTCCGGAACGCTGCGCCAGCAGTACCGTGCCGGGCTTCCCTTCGATCAGCGCGTGGCTGGTACTGCGGGTGCCCTCCGGGGCGATCCCCAGGGCGCGGCCACTGCGCAGTACTACCATCGACTTGCTGAACGCAGCGAAATCGGCGGTGCTGCGGTCGATCCAGATGCCGCCGGCTGACTCAGTAATCCAGCGAAAAAGCGGGTAGCGCAGGTATTTGTTGGCGACCAGCGCAGTGATGTCCGGGCGAGCCGGATTGACAAACAGAACCAGAATATCCAAACGGCTGACATGGTTGGTCGCAACGATCACCCCACCTTCCAGGGGGAGATTTTCCGCGCCGAAAAATAGGGTGTTGGTCAATGCTTTGACCAGCCATTGAATAAGGCGTTGGATGCGGGTGCGTTTTATGTTTGCTGTTTGGGTATCCACTTTTTTGCCCGTGTTTTCAGTTTACCTCCGCAGGTTGCGGTTCGTGGATTTTAATCGACCCGACGCCGGATTTTTTATCTTTTCTGCGACCGAATATCGACCGGTTCAGAGATTGCCACACCAGCCATTTTATTCATCATCCGAATCTGGACCGGCGGAGGAATTGGCATCCTCTTCGGGTAGAGCGCCTGAAAAACCGGAGGGATCCAGGTTCGCCTGTAAGGGCTCAGAAACAAGAAGCGCACCCTCCGCAACTTCCACCGGTTGAGCGCGGCGCAGTCGAGCATTGAAAAACAGCAGCAGCCCAAGGTTGACGAAAACCAGCGCGATCAACACTGCAACCGCCCCGCTCTCGACCGCCTGAGTGATTAGCGACGTGTCGACCGGGATTTGCAGCAACGTACCAATACCCGTGAGCACACCGCTGGCATTCCATAGGCCGTGCAACATCACTGCCAGCACATAAGCGCCGACCATCCGCCCCAGGTAGCGGCGAGACTGCCAGAATGAAGCCATCCCCCAACTGACCATGCCAGCAGTGACAATGTGCAGCAGGCCGGTGCCGACCCTGGCGACCAGAATTAATGTACCGGAGCCGTCTCCGGAAGCACTCAACGCGGTCAGGTTTTCCCAAAGGGCAAAACTGGCGCCGCTCAGCATTCCAGCGAGGAACCCTTGCGCCGGCGTCAATTTATCGCCGGCCAGCAACCAGACAGCCAGCGGTTTGAACATTTCTTCCAGCAGCGGGACGACGCCGGACACAACTGCCAGAAGCGCCAGGATAACCCCGGGACGCTGCAACAATCCCGAGAACATATCCATTAGAATCTGCGGATTAAAATTGGGATCAGACACCATTCGCTGCAGAATCGCAAGTTGTCCAGCAAAATCGGGCGACGAACTGAGGTAAATGCCGCCGATTACCAGCACCAATCCCAACACCAGTAATTCAAGCGTCAAAATAACCGGCAGCGTGAAAACCAGGCTAAAACCGATCACGCCCCAGGATTGCACCGGGGCTGAAAGCGTTAATCCACGCCGCCCGGTTTCGATATACCACCACAACGGCAGAACCGTCACCAGCAGCACCAGCGGGGGTAGCAGCAGCCAGGCCAACTGCGAGGTCTCAACCGGTTTGAACAACAGCACCAGCAGTCCCCAGACCAGGAGCCCTGCGCTGGCAGAAAAGAAGGATTTTGGATTTGGCCGCGAGATGAAGTTTTTACCGCGGATCGACAGCAGCGAATAAACAGCCGCTGGAATGCACAGGAGGCCCACCAGCAGCATAACCCAGGCCAGATTGAAGAGCGTAACGGATTGCAGCCCGGGAATGGTAGCCCTGAGCAAACTGGTACTACCCGCAACAATCAACAAGCCGGCTCCCACAATCGCAAACAGACCGCCGCTGGCGCTGATAATCAGCAACAGCCAACTGCGCCAGATTGCTGGTGCGGAGGGCTGGGAGGCCATAAGGTTATTTCACCTCGATGGTAACGGACAGGATCTTATCGCCTTCCGGCAGTACACCCGTCTGCGAGGGGTCGCGCGGGGTCAGCTTTTTGACTACATCCATCCCTGCAGTAACTTCGCCAAATATGGTGTAGCCGCCATCCAGGTTGGTGGCAGGGCCATAAGTGATAAAAAACTGCGAGCCGTTGGTGTCAGCGCCCGAATTGGCCATGGCGAGCAAGCCTTCGCGGTCAAATTTTAACGAATCGCTGACTTCATTCTTGAACTCATAACCTGGACCGCCAAAACCGGTACCCGATGGGTCGCCGGTCTGCGCCATAAAATCAGGCAGAACGCGGTGCCAGCTGACGTTTTCGAACCAACCCTGCTGCGCCAGGAAGACAAAACTGTTGACTGCAAGCGGAGCTTTATCTGGATAAAGCTGGAGGGTGATATCGCCTTTGGTGGTCTTTAGGGTGGCAGAGTACTCCTTGGCCGGGTCAACAACCGTGGGCGGGCAGGCATCATACTCACGAGCTTGTAAATCCGAGAGGTTTAGCAAGAGTTCGAGGGTCTCGGCATCATAAGGAATCTGGTCCGCCGGAAGGAAGGTCAGTTGGCCATCCACAAAGATAAAAAGGGAGGGCGTGCTGTTCAGATCGCTCGAAATGGCGCTGCCGTAGGCTTTTTCAACCTTGCTCACCAGCGCGTCCGATTTCAGGTCAGCTGTAAATTTTTCGCGGTCAAGCCCGATGGCATCCGCCTGGTCGACTACCCAGGTCTCGAAATCAGCCGGAGTCATAGCCGTCCAGACATCCCAGTTAGTCTCTTCGAACAGCAGGTCATGCATTTCCCAGAATTTGCCCTGAAGACCGGCCGCTTCGGCGGCCTGGGCGGACAGGGGTGCTTTATCGTGCGAAGGCAGCGGGAAATAGCGGAATACCACGCGCACCTGGTCAGGGTGAGCAGCCTCAAACGCTTGCAAGCTGCGGCCGGCGATAGCGCAATACGGGCACTGGAAGTCGCTGTATTCCACCAGCATCAACCGGGCACTTTCAGAACCACGCGACCAGTCAGCGCTGGTCACTTCCGGCAATTTTGCCGCCGTCAGTTCGGTGGGATCCGGGAAAACGCTGGAAAGCGTGCATTCCATCGGGTCGCCTGCGGGGAGGTCAGCGCCGGTCGAATTTTGGTCGGTGCTGGCGCCAGAGCAGGCAGCCAGAACCAGCAATAAGAATAAAGCGGCAGTCAGCCAAATTTTACGCATAGATCATTTCCTGTCGAGTTTAGGCTATTTTAGAATAATCTCAGGCTTGCACGCGAGCGAGGATCGCCTGGCGCATGGCCGATTGTACCATCTCGAGCGGCTGGCTGGCGTCGATAACCACCCAGCGCTGCGGCTCATTTCGGGCTAATTCCAGGTAGCCCTGACGCACGCGTTGGTGGAACTCGGGCGGGTAAGCGTCCAGGCGATTCCACTCGCCGCCGGCTTTGCGCTTGCGGCTCAGCCCGGCATTGGTTTCAATATCCAGCAGCAGGGTCAGGTCCGGGGTTAGCCCGCCCGTGGCAAAATCGAGCAGCCGGCGCAAAATATCCAGATCCACCTGGTGGCCGTAGCCCTGGTACGCCAGGGTGGAATCAGCGTAGCGGTCGCACAGCACCCACTGGCCGGCGTTCAAGGTTGGGCGCACAATTTCCGCGACAAACTGGGCGCGCGAAGCTAAAAACAGCAGAATTTCAGTGCGCGGATTCATGGCGGTATTGTTCAATTCCATAATCACGCCGCGAATCTGTTCGCCGATATCGCTGCCGCCCGGCTCACGCAAGGTAACCACCGAATTACCCAACTGGCGTAAAAAATCCGCCAGAGGCGCCATTTGCGAGGTTTTACCGCTGCCTTCGGGACCTTCTAATGTGATGAACACTGGATTGCTGCTCCTGAAAGTGGGGGGCGATGTTATTCGCGGAAAATGCGCACGCGCCGGTTGGGGTCTTTTCCGTAGGAATGCGAGATCAACTGAGCCTGACGCGCCATATCATGCTGCAAGCGGCGGATGCCTGCGGCGGCTGGCGGCAGGTCAACAAAACGCTGGCCATTCAGCACGTTTTGAATGGCAACCTGGGTTTGAGCTGCGATAATATCCCATTCGGAAGGACCGCTTTCAACCGACAGGTTGAACAGTTCCGCCAGCGATTGTTCCATTTGGTTGATGGTATTGGCACGCAGCACGTAGATGGGCATGCTGCGAGCTTCAGCCTCGACGATCGGGTGCTGGCGGGAACGGTAGTAAGTGCGCAAGGTCATCAACACTTCGGCTTCTTCCAAGTTGGCGACAACCACGGCCGGAACGCCCAATCGGCGGGCGGCCTGGATCAGACGGTTGCGCGCTACGCCGTAGGGATAGATATGCACCGGCTGCAGGGTTTTGTTAACTTCCGGCGGCGCTGGATTGACCGTTTCCGGTTGGGCCAGGACCGGGTTGCCGCGTGCCGCCCGGCTGAGCGGTTGCGTATTTTCACTATTGTTAGCAAAAATGCGCCTGGAGGTCTGCGGCGTGGGGCGCATGGCTGGCGGCGGCGGTTTTTCGATGACCACCTCGCCAACCGGATCGCGGTAGCGCACTTCAGGCGCCAGCGGGTAGCCGCGCACCAGCGCATCCACCGCGGCAGAGACATCCGCATGGACGTGCAGGCGGTTGCGCTCTTCGATTTCGATCAGCACGTCAAAAGTCGGCGGGGAGCGGCGTTCCAGAACCGTTTTCTGCGTGCCGCGGCGGCGGGCTTCTTCGTCAGAGAGGGTGACCGATTCAATCCCGCCGACCAGGTCGGAAAGCGTGGGATTGAGCAGCAAATTTTCCAGGGTGCGGCCGTGAGCAGTAGCGACCAATTGGACGCCGCGTTCGGCGATGGTGCGGGCTGCCAATGCTTCCAGTTCGCGCCCGATTTCGTCGATGATGATCACTTCGGGGTTGTGGTTTTCGACGGCTTCGATCATCACCTCGTGTTGGAGCGAGGGTTTTGCCACCTGCATGCGGCGGGCGCGTCCGACAGCCGGGTGGGGTACATCGCCATCGCCGCCAATTTCATTCGAGGTGTCAACAATGATCACGCGTTTGTCATCCGCCAGGATACGCGCCGACTCACGCAGCATGGTAGTCTTGCCAATCCCCGGACGGCCAAGCAGAAGAATGCTCTGACCGGTTGCCAGCAAATCCTCGATGATGTCGATCGTGCCGTACACCGCCCGGCCAACGCGGCAGGTCAGGCCGACAATGCGTGCATGGCGGTTGCGGATGGCCGAGATGCGATGCAGGGTGCGCTCGAGGCCGGCGCGGTTGTCCGCATCGAACTCGCCGATGTTGGCAACCACCGCATCGATATCTTCGTGGGTGGTTTCGACGTCGCTGAGGGTTACCTCGCGGTTGACAAAACGCGCCACCGGCACACGCCCAAGATCGAGCACAATTTCCAACAGATTGTCGCTGTCATCTGCCTGAATGACCGCCTCGGTAATACGAGCAGGCAGCACGTTAAGCAGCGCTTGCAGGTCATCGGTTATTCTGCGTTGAGTCATAATTCTAAATAATCAAACCTCATCATTAATATGCAGCATCGAAATCAACCCCGGGATGGTGCCCGAGGCCGGCTGCGTTTGAAACGGATTGGGGCGAGCGGCAGCGGTTGTTCCCCATTGGGGGAAGTGATCATTGCCGGTTGACGGTTCTCGAAGGTTCCGTTGCGTGCTGCAGCAAAAGCCGGCGAACGCTGCTGCACCACCAGATGTTTGACCAACAAAGCCTGGCGCGGGCTGACTTCAACGTCCAGTTCGGAGAGCGCATTTTCCAGCCAGGCCTGGTAGGAACGAATGGAAAGATAGACCTGGCGTCCCAGTTGGAAGGATAATCCACCCAGAAATGAACGTACCAGCCGCAGGACGTCATCGACAGCGGGGTGGATGAGCGGCTGCAGGTAAATCCCCATCGGCCCATAGGTCGGTTCGATGTAGGCCAACAATTCACCATTTTGCTCATAGACCAGCCCGGTCATGGCGCGCTCGACGAGCGGGTCAGCGGTTTGAACCAGCGGCGGGACCAGCGCCTGATACAAAGCGCGGATAGGCAGGGCGTCCAGGTCATTGGCCACTTCCCAGACATTGGGAATGCTATTGATATTGATCTGTTCGTTGATTTTCCAAACACGCTGCCAGCCATACACACTAAAGCCCGCCCGGCGTAGAACTTCAAATGCCGGGCTGCTTTCTTCAACTTCGGCCAGCAAAGAACAGGCGCCGCGTTCACCAGCTTCCCAGGCCAGGCTCTCCAAAAGCGCTGCCAGGCCAGGCGAATCTATCCCGCGTTCGGGGGTGACGAAGGTCAGGCGGGCAGCCCGTTCACCAGGGGTATAGTGCATCTGCCCAATCAGGGTAGGGTTATTGCCACCCTGGCGCAGCACCTTGGTGTAGCTGCCGTATTCCAACCGCAGGTTGTCCAGCACCGCCCAGGCGCCTACCGGGTTACCCCGCGTTAGAGACATGGCGATATCCAGGCACTGCACCTGATTGCGGTACCGGTAGAGGGTGATCAGATCATGCCAGGCTAACGGGCGTGCTTCGATTGCGCCATCTCCATAAAATACCGGTGGAAGCGGTCATCACCGGTCAATTCGGGGTGGAAGGAAGTCGCCAGCCAGCGGTTTTGGCGCACGGCTACGATTGTCCCGTCCGATAAAGTCGCCAACGTGCGGGTTGTACCATTGGCTTTCGTGATCCGCGGCGCGCGGATAAACACCGCGCGGAATGGACGGTCGGTGGAATCTACTTCTTTTAACACCGAAACATCCAGGTCGGTCGCGAAACTGTCCACCTGGCGGCCAAAAGCATTGCGCTCCACGGTGATATCCATCACCCCGAGCAGCGGTTGGTCACGGCCGATATCCCGTGCCAGGAAAATCGCCCCGGCACAGGTGCCCCAGACCGCATGGTCATGGGCGAAAGCCCGCAACGGCTCCATCAAACCAAATTCGACTGCCAGCTTGCCGATGGTGGTTGATTCGCCGCCGGGGATGATCAAGCCATCGAGGTCCTGCAAATGCTGTGGCAGGCGCACCTGGATCACCCGGGCGCCCAAACGTTCCAGCATTTTTTGATGTTCGAGAAAATCGCCTTGTAAGGCCAGTACGCCGATATTCATTCGGTGCTCGGTTCGGTTGGCTTACCACCCGCGTCCGGCGAGTAATTCGCCCTCGGGCAGCGCAGAAACCTGCCGGCCAACCATGGGTTCACCCAGGTTGCGGCTGATTTCAGCCAGGATGTGGGGATCGTTGTAATGTGTGACCGCTTTGACAATCGCCGCAGCGCGTTTGGCCGGGTCGCCGGATTTAAAAATGCCTGAGCCGACGAAAACGCCGTCCACGCCAAGCTGCATCATCAAGGCGGCGTCCGCCGGAGTGGCAATGCCGCCCGCGGCGAAATTGACCACCGGCAGGCGTCCCAGCTCACGGGTCTCGAGGACCAGCTCATAGGGTGCGCCGAGTTCCTTGGCGAAAGCCATCACCTCTTCATCCGGCAGGTTTTGCAACCGGCGAATGTCGCCCAGCACACTGCGGGCATGGCGTACGGCCTCAACCACGTCACCTGTGCCAGCCTCACCCTTGGTGCGCATCATGGCAGCGCCTTCACCAATACGGCGCAAAGCCTCGCCAAGGTTGCGGCAGCCGCAAACGAAGGGTACTTTGAAAGCGTGCTTGTAGATGTGGTGCTCTTCGTCAGCCGGGGTAAGCACCTCGGATTCGTCAATGTAATCCACGCCGAGCGCTTCAAGAATCTGCGCTTCGACGAAATGGCCGATGCGCGCTTTGGCCATGACGGGGATGGTAACTGCCTTCATTATTTGGAGGATCAGTTCCGGGTCGCTCATGCGCGCCACCCCGCCCTGGGCGCGAATATCCGCCGGGACGCGTTCGAGGGCCATCACCGCACAGGCGCCGGCATCCTCTGCAATTTTGGCATGCTCCGCGGTGACCACGTCCATGATCACGCCGCCTTTTAACATTTGAGCCAAGCCTTTTTTAATCGTAAAAGAACCTGTTTCCTGCTCCATTAAACCT
>MGMG01000079.1 GCA_001796355.1 Chloroflexi bacterium GWB2_54_36
AATCGGGAAGCACTATTGCTCTGGCAAGTCATTCGATTGTTAAAGAACGATGGATTTTTCTGACTCGAATTTACAGAAAAAAGGTTGCGTAATCTTCCTAACGGTATTATACGCAAATTGATCAACTACTGCTGCGTGCAGGGCAAGCAAGAACCAGTGTTCGCCGGTTTGGCTTATTTGCATGACCTGACGCACAAATGGCACGGATTCAGGATTTTTGCTCATAACCCGGAGGTCAGTGGTTCGAATCCACTCCCCGCTACTGTTTCGGAAACGCCCAGAAATAGGCGTTTTTGGTTTAAACATACGCTAATTCATTGGTATATTTATTTAGTCCAAGAATATCATTCCAATGGATTGGTTGCAATCTATCAATTTGGATAGGCTTCCATTTTCATTTGAAAAGAATCAGAACAGACTTGTATGCTAACCGAAGCTACCTACTCTGCTTAATCGCCCGTACCACTGGCCACCAGACAACTGGATTAAGCATCTTGAAGTATTTGATCAATTTTGTTATCTCTGGCTTTGCCCATTTCTTGGATAGCCAACTTTTCTTGAGGGTATTCAAAAGTCTTTCTATTATCGAAGGGAAAGTTATAGCAGTTGATCCAACAGATCGATCAGCCCCTGGTCACCACCCGCAGGTGGAAACCAGTCCACAAGCACTACTTCGGCCTGCTGGTCTAGAATGGCTTCTCCAAAACCTACCAATCCAAGGTTAATTGCAACTAACGGTTCAGATAAAAGCGATTGAATAAAATTTTCTTTTTCTTCCATATTAACTCCTCAATAATTTAACACAATATTTGGTGGCAGCCGCATTACTTTGGAATGTGATCACGCCTGCGGTTTGTAACGCCAGTTTTTGTGATTCATACCCCTGCGGATCCAGTTCCGTTGCCGTGATGGAAGCCACGAAGGTTATTTTCTCGCCGCGCCGAGCAGCGATTTGTTGAGCGGTTTGGATGGCCGGCAGCAGATCATTCACCGGGTCCATGGAACTGTTATAGCCCAGAATAAAATCCAGCAAAACAACCGCAACGCTTGGATCTTCAGCCTCGGCAATGACCCGTTGGGCCCGCTGGCTGCCATCGATCATCGGGTGCGGCCGGCCGCGGGTGTAAATATCGTCGCCCATATCCACCAGGCTGTGCTGTTGGCTGTGGTCAGGATGCTGCAAAGCATAGCGTTTGTCCAGCGGTGAATTCGAATAGACCGGGATGTTATGTGACTGGAGGATCTGTTGCGATTGGTAACAGAATGTACCCCCGGCAAACAATCCACGTAAGTATTGCTGCGTGGGATGCTGGCTGCTGAGGCCTCCAGCATATGTAACTTGCCCCACGATATTTTCAAGCCAGGCTCCCTGTTCCCCGGTAGCCAGAGATGCCGCTTCGTCGATCGTGCTTGCCAATCGGAATGAATCTCCAGCGCCGAAGACATCTTCGTGAATCCCCAGGAAGCAGGCTACCACTGGCTTGGTACAACTGGTCAAGGCGGCAGACAGCATGGGCAATGTTTTTCGCCCGGGCGGTTTGGAAATGACCGCGATGACTTCTGTCTTTGGATCATTTTCAAGCGCCTTCAACGCTGCCAACGTGGTCATTCCACCGACTGCATCCGACAAATCACGGCTGCCAGTGCCGATCGCGTGCGATATGCCGCTTCCAAGATGATGCACCAGGCAGGTGAACTCCTGGATTCCGGTTCCGGATGGCCCAATTACACCGATCGGTCCACTCCGTACCCGGTTTGCAAACCCAATTCCGACGCCGTTCAAAATGCTGGTGCCACAATCCGGCCCCATAACCAGTACGCCGCGCTCTTTGGCCAGGTGCTTGATCTCGATCTCGTCATCGAGGCTGACATTATTGCTAAACAAAAAGACATTCAAACCCCGTTCTACTGCCAAGCGGGCTTCACGAGCGGCATACTCGCCTGGGACCGAGATCACGACCAGGTTGGCATTTGGCTTGGATTCCAGACCGTCCTGAAGGGTGTGGAAACTAGAGCGGCTTTTACTTTCTGCACTCACTTCAAGGAATTGGTCGAACCGCTCCAGCAATTGATCCGCGGTATGTTGGCTATCGGCTGCAACCACCACAATCAAATCGTTGGGTTGGGCGGTCTGCAACCGGGGATCCTGGATGCCCATTTCGATGAGCGTTTGTTTGTTCTCTTCACTGCCCATGACCACCGCTGATTGGATGACACCCTCCGATTCAGATAGACGCTTATTCACGCCCATCAGGAAAACCGAGTCGTAGTATTGGTTTTTTTTGATAATCAAACTGGTTGCCATTGATTGTTCCTCAGACTCCCTGGTATTTGTGGCTATATGCTTTTAGCGCCTGGACAAAACATTCCATGGGCGCGCGCACCAGTCCGGCGCCAATTTTGGGATAACCCGGATCTTTGTGGGCAATGGCCGTATCGATAATGGGTGTAACACCCGTTTGCACCACCTTGCGGATGTCAATCCCCAGCGGCGCTCCGGCAAAGCTAAATGCTGGCATGCGGTAAAAAGGATGCGTCGCTGTAGTAATATTTTTCATCTCGCGGGTATAGCCCAGGGCTTCATCGGGCGTTCCGCCAACCAGGCTTAAAATACCCGGTGCGCCGCCGAGAACAAACCCGCCCCAGCCGACCGTTTCGGTTATAGCTGAATCACCCATGTCTAAGCCCGCATCCTGTGCAGAGTAGCCAGGCACATATAACCCATCGACAGACGGTGCGGGCGTAGTGAACCAGGAATCTCCCAGGCCACTCACACGAATACCGAACTCGGTTCCATTGCGGCACATGGCTGTAACAATGGTGCTGTATTCTACATCTCGAGCAGGATCCGCGATAGCTTTACCAGCCGCCATGGCTAATCCTAAAAAGATCAGGTTGTGGTTCTTAAGCAGGTACAACGTGCTGATCTGATCCTGGGTTGAGATATCGGCTTTTGCCAGACCGACCGCCATGGCATTGCCAAAAAGAGCAGATGAAGCGCTGTGCCGGTTGTGGAGTTCGTCCCCCATTTGCAAGGCCTGGGCGATGATGGGTTTGAGAGGGAGTTCGCCTTCCGCTTTTAAAGCCGCCCGTAAGGAAGGCGCAAACACATCGCGCCATTTGCGCAATCCGTCTAGCGCGGCTTCACTATAATCTCCAAACTGCTGCGCACCCTCTACCTGGCGGCAGTACGCCCGGTTCCCAAAAGCCTTGTTCTCGACCACATACACCCACGCGTTTGCAGAAATTGTACCGGCCATCGGCCCAACGGTTTGGTAATGGTGGTTGGGCTCCAGGATGATCTCGCCATTCTCGAGCATTGCAACCGCTTTTTCAGGGGTTTTAGCCCACTGTTCGTATAGCACCTGCCCGATGATGGCTCCTCGCTGGGCTCCGCACATTCTGTTCCAGGGTATGGGGGGGCCGGAATGAGTGATCATTTTGTCTTTCATTCCTGGAATCACTTCGATTGCCGGTGCAATATCGACCAAAACCGGATCACCGTCGATCATGCGTTTTACTGCCGTTTGATTGGCCGCTTCGATTTTCTGTTTTATGTCCATTTCATCTCCCTGACCTGTTCAAAAATGGATGAGATGAGTCATCTGGTGTGCGATCAAGGTCATTTGCCTTATCAGCACACCGCATGATTCATAGAGGATACCGGGCTCTCTGGGGATGCCCCCGATCATCCCCAGAGGTTATCGAACACCTGAAACGACAATTACTCTTTATTTCGGGCTTCCGACCACGCCCTGAACAAACCAGTCAACATTGCTCATCGCGTCATCGGTCAGCACTTCACCTTCTTTGATCTTGATCTCGCCATTCTGGTCCTTGATGGGGCCGGCGAAGGTGACGATCTTACCGGATTCCAGGTCAGCCTCCACCTGAGAAACCTTGTCAACGACTTCCTGCGGTACTTTTGGACCGAATGGAGCGATCGCCATGCAGCCGTCTGCCAGACCGCAACGCAGGAAGATCGGTTCCCAGGTCTCGTCAATCACTGTGGAGGCCAGCCAGGTGAACTTATCGCCGAGGGTAAAGCCTTGGCCGGTGATCCAGTACTCTGGCGCAAACTGCTGCGCTGCCAGGTTCTGATAACCGATAGAGTAGACGCCCCTGGATTCTGCCGTTGAGATCACAGTTTGCGGTGAATCGACATGCATGCTGATGACGTCCACTTCCTGATTGATTAGCGAATTGGTCGTTTCGGCTTCCTTGGCACTGTCACCCCAGCCAAAAGTATACGCTACGATCACCTGGACATCCGGGTTAACCGACTGGGCGCCAAGTGTGTATGCGTTGACGAAAACATCCGTCCAGGCCAGCGGGAACGCAGCCACAAAACCCAGTTTGTTGGTCTCAGTCATCATCCCTGCGGCAACACCCATCATGTACCAAACATCCGGTGGTTTGCCAAAGATATTGGCAAAATTCCCGCTCATTTCCCATCCGCCAACATGCTCAAAAATTACATCAGGGTACTTTTGAGCCAGGTCAAGGGCGGGATATTGGTGTGCATAGGCTGTGGCGAAAATCATCTTTGCGCCCTGCGAAATCATATTCTCGATAGTAGTCGTCGCACCAGCCTCATCGTAAACATTTTCGGCTTCAATGATTTCGACACAGGAAATGTTCTCCTGAATAGCGACTACCGCCTCGTGCATGGCCTGGTTATATCCGGCGTCCATGATGGGACCACCATAAGTTGCGCCGACAATCAGGCAGGGTGGTTCTTCGGTCGGGACTTCGGTTGGGGGCACTTCTGTGGGCGGCACCTCTGTCGCCGGTACTGCTGTGGGTTGAACCGGAGCTTCCGGTGCCGCAGTTGGTGTTGCCTGTGGGGCGCATGCAGAAATCGCAAGCACGGCAACAATTAATATGGTGAGGATTCTAAATAATCTTTTCATTTCCTTCTCCTTTGTAAATTCTCTAAGCCACTCAATATTGTGACCAAAATTGGATTAATCCGAAGAGCCTCCTTTCACGAACTTTAGTTGTTTTATTCTGTACCTTGATAGACCCTGCCGAGGGTGGCAGGAGCTGAATGTTTACGCGTGCCTCCCCAAATCAGCAGCACAGTCAGAGTCAGGATGAAGGGGATCATGTCTAACAAGAATGGCGAAACATTTACTCCACTTACCTGGAGGAGCAACTGGAACGCAACTGCGCCGCTGAATACCAGAACGCCGGCTATCGCCCGAATCGGATGCCATTTGGAGAAGATAACCAAAGCAATGGCGATAAATCCCCGCCCACCCGTCATATATTCAGCCCAGTTCATAGTAAAAGCGATGGACAGGTGGGCAGCGCCCAACCCCGCCAGCAATCCACCCACGAACAGTGCCTGGAACTTGATCATTCCCGGATTCCGACCGGAAGCGTACGCTGTCTCTGCGTTTTCGCCCACGGCTCGCAACCCCAGGCCCCAGCGGGTACGGTATAGCAACCACCAGATGAAGAAGGTCATCGGAATGACCAGATAGATCAGAAAATCGAATTTGAACAGCGAGGTGTACCGCAGTGGCAGCTCCCCAGGCCCTGGGATCATATATCTTGGTAAACTATTGATTAATTTCCCGACGAAAGGTTTCCCGATCAAGGCACTCAAACCGTACCCAAAAAAGAGAACGGCCAGGCCGCTGGCGAGTTGATTGGCTTTGCGTGTAATGACCAGGTAACCAAAAACCAAATTACTCAGCCCGCCGGCCAGCATCGCTGCCAATACACCCAGAAATGGGTTGCCCGTGCTGACGGTCACTCCGTATCCAGTAGCCGCGCTGATTAATAGCACGCCTTCCAGCCCAAGGTTGACGGTTCCGGAGCGTTCCGTCACGACTTCGCCTAGGGTGGCATACAACAACGAGGTTCCCGAAAAAATTGTGCTAGATAACACGCCCAACAATGCGAGCAGGCTCATGCGGTTTTCCTCTTCAATAATTTAGGAAGCACTGGTTTTGCGAGAACCACGAAGAGCGTAAACGCCAGTAAAAGGTTGATGACCGCATAGGGCAGTCCAATTGTTATTTGAAGCATGTTTCCACCGGTAAGGATGATCGACACCACAAAGGCCATCAGCAATATTCCTAATGGATCGCCGCCGGCCAGCCAGCTGATCAGAAATCCCATATAACCGTAGCCTGGCGAAAAATTCGGGATCAACAGACCATAAAATCCGGATACCTGTGCCATCCCTGCCAGTCCGGCGATTCCGCCGCTGATGCAGAAAACGATAATCATATAGGGTGCGATCGGGATGCCGTTCCTCCTGGCTGCCTGGACGTTGCCGCCAATCGAACGCATTTCCAGTCCCCAGCGGGTCTTTTTCATCACAAACCAGAAGAGCACCAATAGCACCAGTCCGAACACAATTCCCAGGTGAATGCGGGTGCCGAAGAATGTCGGCAATCGTGCGGCATCCACGAAATTGGGGGTCATGTTCGTCTCGCGGGGCGAGTGCCAGTAACCAAAAACCAATAGCCCCGCGATCTTGGGCGCGATCATGTTCATTAACAATGTAGTAATGGTTTCATTTACCAGCCCGATCGATCTGAAGAACGCCGGCAGGAATGCCCAGAGCGCTCCACCGAGGATGCCAAGCAATCCCATGATCGGCAGCACCAACCAGCCTGGCAGGTCTTTGAATGCCAATGCAGCAAAAGTCGCAAAGATTGCCCCCAAATACAACTGCCCTTCACCGCCAACATTGATCATGCCAATTCTCGAAGGGAGCGCCACGGCTAGCGCAGTCAGCAGGATTGGGATCATCGCAACAATGACTTCCGAAAAGCCATAAGCGCTGCCAAAAGTTGCGCTAAATAAGTCGCGGTACGAAGGGATTGGCTTATTTCCAGTGATCAGCAAAATCCCAGCGAAAAGGAGAAGCGCTAATAAAATTGTTAATCCATAACGCACGGCATGTTGGAAAAATTTATGATGTAGGATGGATTTTACGGGAAGCGATTCAATGCGTTGTGACATGGTTCCCCTGTGATCCGGTCATGAGGTAACCGATTTGGTAATAATCAGTCTCCGATGGTTTAAATTCACCTGCGATCCGGCCTTCATAAAGAACGATCAACCGGTCACAAAGTGAAAAAAGCTCTTCAAGATCTTCTGAAATCAACAGAACGCCGGCGCCTTCGTTTCTGGCTCTCATCAATTCCTGCCGCGCTACCAATGTGCTCTGAACGTCCAATCCACGCGTAAGATAGGAGGCGACGATCAGTTGAGAATCTTTCATCATCTCCCGCGCAATGATCAAACGCTGCAGGTTGCCGCCCGATAAAGATTTGGCGGGCAGGTAGTAAGAAAAGGTAAAGCCAAACTTTTCCAGGGACTGCCGCGCGTCTTCCTGCACCAATTTCCAGTCCATCGTTAACCCACCATGCCTGGAGTAATCCGCGGTGCGGGTTACTGCCATGTTCTCCAGCACGGACATGAAAGGCACTGTTGCCATCGTCAACGGATTTTCCGGAACGAATCCCAAACCAAAATCCCGCATTTTTCTAGTCGTGGAATGAGTAAAATCCTGGGCTTTCAGGAGCTTCCTGCCGCCTGCAACCTTTTCTATTCCCAGAATCGCGTCGCATAATTCTTTTTGCCCATTCCCTGAAACCCCTGCTACCCCAACTATTTCGCCTGGGAATATTTTCAAAGCGATGTTTTTCAGGCTAACTTCAGTCCCCTCGCCATGGGTGCTGAAAGAGACTAATTCCAAAACTGGATCCAGCGCTCGTGGTAGGTCCTCCCGTTCGATCTGCGCCGTCAGCTGCTTGTCGAACATCAGCTGGACCAGCTTTTCATGGTTTGCTTCAGAGCACAAAATTGTCCCGGCAACTCGACCAGCTCGCAGCACAGTGATCCTATCGGTGCACTCCATGACTTCCTTGAGCTTGTGTGTAATTAAAATAATGGCGTAACCATTCTGTCTTAATTTTCGTAACACCTCGAATAAACTTTCAACCTCGTGCGGCGCTAATACTCGGGTGGGTTCATCGAGAATTAAGATCTTTGCATCTGAAAGCAACAATTTGAGGATTTCTACTTTTTGTTGGACGCCAATGGATAAATGGGCCACCATATCATCGGGGTTTACCTCAAGACCATACAGCCTGGATTGTTCAAAAATACGCTTTCGTATTTGGGCGGGGTTGTATAAACCCGGCAAGTCTTTTAGGAACAGAGCAATGTTTTCAAGTACACTCATCGCAGGGATGAGGTTTAATACCTGAAAGACCATGCCAATGTTCAACTGCCGGGCATCAGCCGGCGATTTAATCCGGGTTTCTTTGCCATCAACCCATATTCTGCCGTCATCCGCCCGGTAAAACCCGTACAGGATTTTCATCAACGTGCTCTTCCCGGCGCCATTTTCGCCTAAGAGTGCATGAATTTCCCCCGGGAAGATATCCAGGTCAATGTTGTTATTAGCCAGAACGCCCGGAAACGCCTTCATAATTCCACGTAGGCTGACCAGCGGTTGTTGTGAGGATTGTTCCACTAGGCTTATCCAGAATGAGGAGTTTGAGAATCGTTCAGTTCATTAATGGTACAGAAATTAGCTAACGATTTTAAGAGTAAGAGTTACGCGATTTGAAATGCTAATAGGCGTAAAAACCACCCCCGTAGTTTTTACGGGGGTGGTTGGCTCCAATTTTTTGTCAACTCAATCGACTATACCGCGCTGCTTTGCGTAACGTACTAGTTCGGCGCGGCTATGCAGGCTTAGCTTTTCGAGCAAACTCGCCCGGTGGCCTTCAACTGTACGCATACTGATCATCAACTCTTCGCTAATTTGCTTGTTCGTGTACCCCTGGGTGATATATTTCAGCACATCTAATTCCCGGCCTGTAAGCGGGTTATCGCTGCCGGGTGCAGTGGGTTTTTCAGTGGTTTCAGTTAGCACAGACAGCATCAGAACTGGATCGACATACAACTTGCCTTGCTGAACCGTGTGAATGGCCGAAACAAGCTCGGCTTCGGCCGCGCGCTTCAAGACATAGCCTGAGGCGCCGGCGCGAATGGCTTCCCGAAGCAGGCCTTCGTCTTCGTGCACCGTCAAGATCAATATTTTGGTAGCATACCCACCACCCTTAATCCGGTGGGTGACCGTGATCCCATCCACATCTGGCATGGAGAGATCCAGAACAAGGATATCGGGCTTCAACTGAGCAACCAATTCGATGGCTTCGACTCCGCCGCTCGCTTCGCCGATCAATTCAAGGTCGGGATCGCTATGAATCAAAGCCCTCAGTCCACCGCGGACAATAGCATGATCATCGGCAATAACGACTCTAATCATGGCAGGGGACCTCGGCCCTTACCGTCGTTCCTTTCCCCGGTTCACTTTCGATGGTTAAACTACCGCCCAACATCTCTACCCTCTCGCGCATCCCAAATAGACCTAGATGGCCGCCATCGGTAGCCAATGAAGGGTAAAATCCAACTCCATTGTCCTCAATAATGGCGATAGCATCATCGCCTTTGAGATTGATGACGACATCTACCCGGGTAGCCTGAGCATGCAGGATGACATTGGTCAGCGACTCTTGTACAATCCGGAAAATGGCCGTTTCCACCGCTGATGGAAGCCGGCGGTTTTGCATGCCGGCGGTCTCAAATTCCACCTTCAACTGATACTGTCGCCGGAATTCGCGGATGTATTGCTCAATCGCAGAGACAAGGCCAACATGGTCGAGTGAAGCAGGCCGTAAGTTAACAGCAAGAGAATGCAGTTCTTGCTGGATATTATTCACAGTGGATTTTAATTCCTGGACATGCTCTTGAACCGCTTCAGAGCTTGCTGAATTGCGTTCGAGCAACCCCAATTGGAATATAGCTGCGATCAATAATTGACCCAGTTCATCGTGCAGTTCGCGCGAGAGGTGTAAACGCTCTTCTTCCTGGGCTTTCATCAAGCGCTGGGAAAGGGCGTGTAACTGCTCGTTTCCTTTCTGGACTTTGTCTAACAGCAAAGAGTTTTGGATGGCGATGGCGCCAAGGTTGGCGAACGATTGCAGCAGTAGTAGACGGTCTTTGTCGAAAAAATCATCCTGCCGGCTCAATAATTTGAGGAGGGCCAGAGGTTGTTCACCAAACAGAAGGGGAAAGGATGCAAAACTCTTATAAACGGCCTCATCCGGTATTCGGATAGCGCTGGTTGGACGGGCGGATGTAGGTTCAGGGTTTTCCCGTTGGGCGCCATCATTCCAAAATGCCGCCAGTAAGGGGAGTTGCTCCATAGCAACACCACTGATCGCTGCCGGGATAAATTCATCGGTGCGCCCGTCGGTTGCTTCAATCCAGGCGATGTCAACACCGAATTGCTTGCGGGCGAGTTGGCAAATTTTCCCATAGAAATCCTGCTGGCCGAGCGTCGATAGTAAAGTTTCAGAAGAGCGGTTAAGAGTCGCCAAGTCCAGAACTTTTTGATTCAAAGCATCAGAAGCGCTATGACGCTCAGTAGTAGCAGCCGCAAGGATGAGCGATGTGAGGGCCACCACCGCCATAAAGGTCTGCAACAAGATCAGGCTATCGTTCTTTGACGAATCGGCGAAGGGACCATAGGTTAGGGTTGTCCCCCAGATGGCAATTCCGGACACAATCACAATTGCAGCAGTGGCACCTCTTTGCCCGGTGCGCAACGCAGCCCAAATGGTGAACGGAAAAACCACATAGAGCAGTGCGCGGTGCGCAATTCCGGCAATCTGCGGTGTAAAGAAAACATACCAGGTGACAACTGCCAGTGCAATGAATACGACCGCGCTTTCCAGTTTGCGGCGAAGAGAAAGCCGATCGATGGAGCGCGATCCCCAAACGAGAAGAAATGGCCCAACTACCAGTGCTCCAAGGAAATCGCCTATCCACCATGTTGTCCATATCTGCCAGAAGGCTGGCGCAAGCGATCCGTCGGTAAGCAGCAGAGAAATTGCGCCGATGGTAGCGCTTAGCGCTGTGCAGGAAATTGCTGCCAGGATCAAGCTGATAACATCCCTGATTCGATCCAGGTTGGGGTGGAAGGGACCAAAACGGCGAAGCAAATACACCAGAGCCAGGGCTTCAAGGGTGTTTCCTATGGCCATACCAATCGCCAGGGTTAAAGGCGCGCCGGTCAGCAAGGAACCAAGAATTACAGCCAGCGTTATTGCGGGCCACAACTGCCAGCCAAAAAGCAGTAAGGCTGCGACGGCAATTCCGGTTGGCGGCCAGACGGGTGAGGTGTTGGACTGCACGTAAGCCATACTCAGGCCAATCACGACGCCCAGCCGGTAAATGACCGCGAGACCGAGGAGTTTTAAGAGGTATTTCAGAACCGGATTTAATTTCATGGGGTAATTCAATTATAGCGAAGATACGGAGGAAGCAGCATATAATCGAACCAGTGAGCAAGTTTAACAAAAGTGGGCAATGAAGTTATTGGGGTTCCGGATCAGGTAAATAATCCCTAAATTTTTCCTGCCAGACAAATTTATTTTTCAGCCATTAATATTTCGAAGAAAAGCTGAAGAAACCTCGCCCAATTGAAGCCTAGTGCGAAGCCTACCCATCAGTATAATAAAAAAGGAACAATGTAAGCTTTAATATCTAGTTGGTTTACCACTGCTGCAAATTAGGGGAGGAAAACATGGCGAACTTTATCCATCTAGTTGTTATTATGTCAATGATGCTGCAGGGTGTGGTACAAATCTCATCCAATGCCTCTGTCTTTAAGGAGGAGAAAAACCAGCCTTCGATCGAAACAGATATTCCTGAATTTGCAGCAACCCCAACCTTTATCCCAACAGAAAACAATAATCCAACTGAAACAAGGGAACCGCCCATCAGAGTCGGTAAAAACGGCGGTGTTGTCAGTGGGTTCGATGGAAACGTAAAAGTACAATGCCCTGCTGAAGCTCTCTCTGAAGAATTTGACGTTGAGGTTGGGCTTCCAAAATATCCTGATCAAGTTCCAGGTGGACGGATTGGTCGGGCGTGCGGTCACGCGGGCAACGCTGAAATTGTATAATATCAGCAGCTCAGACATTGGCGGCTACTTCTACCGGGTGAACGACCAGAGCTGGGAAGAAGAAACGGTCACCTGGAATAATGCGCCTGCACACGATAACACACTGGTGGCTTCGCTGGGTGCGGTAACGACTGGCACCTGGTACACTGTTGATATAACCCCTTTGATCACCACCGATGGGACGTATTCGCTGCGGGTGAGCAGCACCTCCAGCAACGGCGCAGACTATGTGTCGAAGGAAGGCGCCAACCCACCGTTGCTGGAGATCGTGGTGGGAAATACCTCCACCGCCACGGCCACTGAAACTGCGACAGCCACATCTACACTTTTGGCGACCGATACGCCAACCGCAACCGCCACGCCCACACTATTGGCAACTGATACGCCAACCGCAACTGCCACGCTCACGAACACTGCGTTACCAACCGCCACACCTACGTCCACCAAAACCGTCACCCCTACCGCCACCAAAACCGCCACTCCTACATCCACCAAGACCGCTACCCCGACGCCCACTAAAACTTTTACCCCCACAGCCACCCCCACCCCGCAGACCTATACCATGACCTACAGCTATGACGGCGATGGCAGGCTGGTCAAATCAGTAGTGAATGGGATCGTCACCTATTACGTCGGCGCGCACTACGAAAAGACGGTACAAGGCAGCCAGCAAAATGAGCGCAAGTACTATTTTGCAGGCGCAAACCGCATTGCCATGCGCGAGAACGGCACCTTAACATGGTTACTCACTGACCATTTGGGCTCGACCAGCGTGACAGCCAACGCCAGCGGAAACCTGGTTAGTTCTTTACGCTACACGGCCTTCGGCGAGGTGCGGACTGCTTCCGGTACCACCGCAACCGATTACCGTTACACCGGCCAGCGCAGCGAAGCCGAGATCGGGTTGTACTACTACGTGGCAAGATTTTACGACCCGGTGCTAGGGCGGTTCATCAGTGCGGATAGTATTGTGCCGGAGCCATACAATCCACAGGATTGGGATCGCTATAGTTATACGCTGAATGACCCGGTCAATCATACCGATCCAACCGGTCATGACACTTGTGATGAGGATGGCAATTGCTACAACAACAACGGCTGGTATCCAGCAGTCGGTAAGCATTTTAGTGTTACATATACCTGGAAGAAAATGATCAAGACTAATTACGGAATAAACATGGAGAAGGGGGACAAGGAGTGGGACTCACCAAACTTGCGCCTCATGTACGGAAGTTTAGGTATCGTAAACACTTCTACAAGCGGCAACCTTCGAGCAATGGCGGCAGGATCCACCTTTAAGTTGATGGAGCATGCCTCGGGAGGTGGCGATTACTACGGTGTAACCCACACACAGCGACCCACAGGCATCGATTTTTACACAAAAGGCACCCAACCACTCCGTCAAATGAACATTTATCATGAGGTTGGACATTTGCTTGACAATGTTCCCGGGACGTGGGATGTGTTTACCAATGCCGTCAAAAGCCAGAACAATCCGAGTTGGGTAGGGAGTGATCAGAAAATCAACCCAGAAGCCTTATTGATGAGTAGAGTTAAGGATCCGAACTATCCACCTGTGGCTGCCAGACAGACATACAGTAATTTCGGGCCGTCCGAACAATGGGCAGACGCTTTTGCAAATTATGTTGCCGGGAACATAAACTTGGCTAGTGTCATAGGTACAGATATGTTTAATTTCGTACGCAGTGCACTTGCTCCATTTATCGGTACTCCGTAGTCATTGCTACGATCAGAAAGAGGGCAACGATGAAATGTATATCTCGTACGTGTATATCTCTGGTCTTGGCATTCGTGCTTGCCGGATGCAGTGTGATCGTACCCACGACATTACCCACACAGATGGAGCCACCTCCGATCTCTACAGACATCTCCACCTCCACAATCCTTCCATCTCAAACACCTACGCCCCTTGCATCAATTGAGCAGCCGGTTCCAACGCTTATCTCGACTTTCACAAGGACGCCGCTCACCACCCTGGAGCCAAAGGAAGCGGCGGAAGCGATCAGGGTATTGTTACAGGAGTCGGTGGATTGTGCTGCTCCCTGCTTCTGGGGAATCACGCCGGGACAAACCACGCTCGAGGAAGCCGGTGACATTTTCAGCCACTTCGGTCTTCCCATGTCAAGTACAACCTTTAACGGCAAAGATTACTCTGACACTCGCTATGAATTCGATAACGGCCTATCTATAGGAGTGACTCTCACTATCCAGAAAGGTCTTGTGGATAACATCCGAATCATAATCATTCCCGAGAAGCAGAAAGTTGGAACTCGACGGGAATGGTTAGCTTACTCTCCGGAGACGCTGATCAAGCGTTATGGTCCGCCTACACGCGTGGGTTTGGCCGCCGACTGGGGCCCAGGACCTTTTTTCTCGATGCAAATGTATTACGAGCCATTGGATTTGATTGTGGAATATGCCGGTGACAGCATTATCCCTGCCCAGAGGGGGACATCGGTAGTATGTCCTTTGGCAGTCCAGTTTGATTCGGTTAGGCTTTGGTTGGGCGAGAACCCTGCCTATCCACCCGGCCCGGACGTACCGCTGGACGAGGTAACACCATTGTCGGTAGATGAGTTCTCCCAATTGATGATCGGCGATCTGGATGATGCCTGTTTTATGTTTGACGGGAACGCATATTAATCAGAAAGATAAATCTTCGGACACATTGGGTCTTTTAATTTAGATGCTGGAGGTAAACAAGGCTGCTGAACCTGACAACTCCCACCTCTATCCCCACGCCCACGGAACTCTCCATCGCCCTTAAGGCGGAACTCAGCCAGTTGCAGCCCGGTGTGGAAACCCTGGAAGCGGCCTGGCAGGTAGACTGGTGAAATCGGTCCTGGGAGATGTAGTCATGAATTCTGTTAGATCGCACTACGAAAAGAAGGTGCAAGGCAGCCAACAGACCGAGCGCAAGTACTATTTTGCGGGCGCAAACCGCATCGCCATGCGCGAGAACGGCACCCTTACCTGGCTCATTTCAGACCATCTTGGCTCCACGACCGTCACCGCCAATGCCAGCGGCAACTTGGTTAGCTCCCTGAGGTACGCTGCCTTTGGTGAGGTGCGCGCTGCCAGTGGTGTGACCACAACGGACTACCGCTACACTGGGCAGCGCAGCGAAGCCGAAATTGGGTTGTACTACTATGTGGCAAGATTCTACGACCCAGTACTGGGACGATTCATTAGCGCGGATACAATCATCCCGAATCCAGGTAATCCACTTTCTTATGATCGGTATGCGTACGTCAATTCCAACCCAATAAATTTCAATGACCCAAGTGGGCATATGCAATCATGCGCTGACGGAGATTTGGGCGGGGGATGTGGAGGTGATGGAACAGCGCCTTATATTATTAACAAGTATCAACAATTAAAATTAAAAGGGCCGGCCTATCACTGGGAAGGGATCAACCAACAGGAACGAGCAGCCTTAATCCAAAATGGATATACCGAGGGGGAATGGAACGATGCGGTTGTTTATTCGGGGGTAAGTGATGTTGCTGGGACGAAGTATGATCCAGTAATGTGGTTCGTTGGTGCGATCCCAGCAGCTAAGGGCGCACAGTTGGTTGCTTTCGCCACAAGCAAAGCAATTGGTGCTGCACCTTCAGCTCTAAATAACTATAAACCGTCGACACAGCCCATCATAAAACCTTGGAATCTTCTTAGAAACGAAGTCAAGGGTACCGGCTTACAAACCCACCACATCATCGAGCAACGACTCGCGCGTGCTCTTGGTCAGACAGTTGCTCAGACAAGGAATTGGTTGAGCGCGTCACTAACACCAGAAGAACATCAGATTTTTACAAATTAATAGCGGAGCGCGATTGGGTATATCACATCAAACAACCCAATTAATACAACAACCGCAAAAGCAAATGATGTTTGGATGGCTGCTCAACGGATTTATGCGGAATATCCCGCCTTTTTGGAAGCAGCTAGAAGAACCATTTTTGGTAATTAATGTAGGTGATAGATATGAAAATATTACATAGAATTAGCATCAACTCAGTGAAGGACGCTGAATTAATGTCGGTGGTAACTAAGTTTAATATTGACCACACTGCAATCGCATCGCCTAGTGGTGGTAGCCAGTTAGTCACCTTTGTAATCGAAGAAACCAATGATCGGTGGCCGGTGATATCAAGATTGGTTTCAATAAGGGGAGCAGTTGATCTAGCAGAAACTTTCTTTTCAGATGAGGAGATTAGAACTGCTGAATGGCTTCGTCTTATTTCAACCTTTGAACAAGGATATCCTCAGCCGAAGATGGATTGGCCTCTCAAGCAATCCAGCCGCGAACTTCTTTGCGCCAAATGTGTCACCTATAAACAGATTGCGCCGATGCGTGTGGCAAAAGAACCGCACATGGGCAAAAAATCATTCATGTCCCTCATCTGGGAAAACGAAATTTTTTGCACTCCTGAGGTATTTCGAGGACTGGAAGAGATCCAGGCAAAAGGGTACGAGGAATGGGATGTTCTAATCCATAAGACAGGACAGATTTCAGAGAAAGTTCGACAGTTATTCATACCTGCTATTGCTGGCCTAGGCGTGTTGGTTGAGGATGATTTGAATCGGACTACCTGCCCCACCTGTGGCACAACCAAATATTATCCCCATGTAAAGGGAGCCATGCGAATAAAAAGGGAGGCATTAATTCCTGATACTGATTTCTTGCTGACCAATGAATGGTTTGGCCATGGGTTGTTGGCCTGGCGCGAGATATTGATTTCAAGTCGGATAGCAAAACTAATTCTTGACAAAAAATGGAGTGGCGTTCGTTTTAAAGTCGTGGACGTGGTCTAGGAATAGCATATCTAATATTTTTAGACCATGTACGAGAACGGCGTCCTCCAACGAAATCCATTTACAGACCGCCACCCAGACCTCAACCCCAACCGCCACCCCCACCCCGCAGACTTATACCATGACCTACAGCTATGATGGCGATGGTCGCGATCTTTGCACCCCCGAGCGAAGCGAGAGGGGCAGGCTGGTAAAGTCGGTGGTGAATGGGATTGTCACCTATTACGTCGGCGCGCACTACGAAAAGACGGTACAAGGCAGCCAGCAAAACGAGCGCAAGTACTATTTTGCGGGCGCAAACCGCATCGCCATGCGCGAGAACGGCACTTTAACGTGGTTGATTTCTGACCAACTTGGCTCCACCAGCGTGACGGCCAACGCCAGCGGCAACCTGTTAAGCTCCCTGCGTTACACGGCCTTTGGTGAGGTGCGCGCTGCCAGCGGCACGACCTCCACCGACTACCGCTACACCGGGCAGCGAAACGAAGCCGAAATTGGGCTGTATTACTATGTGGCGAGATTCTACGACCCTTATCTTAACCACTGGACTCAGCCTGACACCATTGTACCCGATCCTTACAATCCTTTAGCTTACGATCGCTACTCGTATTCAAGTAACAACCCTATTAATTATGCAGATCCTTCTGGACATTGTGCAATATCTGCATCGACATTCATGTCTCCCTTTGGTGTCTTCGGATTTTATGCAAGTTGTGTTCAGGATGTGGTAGATGCATACAATGCCTATCAAGGGGGAGAGACTGATCCAGGGATGTTGTACATGGAAGCAACCGGCGCAAAGGATGCGGTAGTTTCCCTGGCGAATGATGTTCGTTAATTGAACAAAGATGTCAGTTCAGTCTTTTCGAATGCGCCACTTGAAGAGCCGATCGGCCCGGCCATCCATGTTGGAACCTTTGCGGTTGGCACGGCGGCCACTATTGTTGGGGGTGTACAGCTGGTAAAAGCAGGTGTAGAGACAATAAGTGTAAAAACTTCTTATGGTCGGGCCTGGCAAAGTTTGGACCCTGATGCTTTAGAACTCCGAAGGCAAGTATCAAACGGGGCCGAAATTTACCGTGGGGGTGTGCTAGGGAAAACAAATGTTGCAGAAGGCCAATTTTGGGCTCCAGAAAACCCATTAAATCCAGGCTATGCTAGTCGATATGGAGCAGGAAGTTACAGTGGGCCTCCAGATTTCGTGATTGGTGGTAATCTAAAGCCAGGTAAACCTTTTATTACCCGACATGCTCCTGGGGTAGGTTCTAATGCGGGAGGAGCTCTGGAAACAGTGACACGAGCAAATGGTGTTCACTTAAACTACTTCTACATGCGATAGGACAATTATGAGAGAATTTAAATCTAATCAAGATGTATTCACTTATGTGGAGGAGCTGATCTCAATAGCCAGAGATCATGGTGATGAAGAAACTGCTCAGTCGTTACAGGACGCAATCCATGATAATTTCACAACATCTGAGATATTGGGTGAATTGGCGATTGCACTGGAAGAACTACAATTAGAGATGAGCAAAGAGTATTTAGAACCTCATCGTGCGGATATATCTAATGCGATTCATGGAATCCGAAAAGCATTTAGGAAGGCAAATCGACCAGGGTGAGGCCAAAACCAATTGAAAAGGAGGTAATATTAATCTACCACCAGAGAAACCGTGTCTGGTGTTGACAAGTCTGTTCAATTGTCCGGTTCATTAACTTACAACTGCTTTAGCCTGCTGGGTGGCAGTTTGAAAGTCTTGGTGCCCCAGGGGATCTTTTGCAGGTTGGCGCCGATACCCTGGCGGGCAGTGCCAGGGTTTGCAGAACCCGCAGCATAAACCCCTACCCTGCGGGCGGGGCGTACCGGTGGCACGGTTTCAGGAGCTTTGCTCACACCGCTCCGGGTGCTTTCGGAGTAACCCGGTGGTCAGTGGTTCGAATCCACTCCCCGCTACTGTTTTCCAGGCGACCATCCCTCTCACGAACCCGGTTCGGGGACGCAAAGAGCGCGGAAATGGGCGTTTTTGGTTTAAACATGCGCTAATTCCTTAACCTATTTTATTTTGATAAAGGTTATCATCCCTACAATTCCAATACAATCTATAAATTTAGATAGATTTTTACTCAAATATATACCAATTTGGATAGGTTTTTGGTGATGTGCGCAAACTAATAGCTTAGGACACACTGCAAATGGATCTTTGCTGTAGAGACAATTTTTCCGAAAATAAAGGAAAGTCCAAACTAGATTTCAATGAAATCAAAATCAGTTGCGTAAATGACACCGGTTTGGGATTCAGGCTCGTAACCTGATGGTCAGAGGTCCGAATCCATTTCCCGTTAAATCCGGCACCTGAAAAGGCGTCTTTTTATAAATCGTCGACCACCATTACACATAGGGAGCATTGCGAAGGTACAGGTTCATTCCCTGCTACCTACGTACTCCGACGGAGTCGAAGAATTTACTATTGTTCACTGTACCACAAGGGCTGCACACTCTACGTTTTATTATGGACAGGCTCCTGATTTACCAGTAAACATATCATTTATCCGCGTTTCCCAAGGTCACAATGACTCGATGTTTATTATGATCATCTACCAGGGGTATAGATCCATTATTCAGCGGTTTTCCATCCAGTAAAATTTGCCGAACATGCTGCGCAACATGCTCGGGGTTGTCCACCTGGATCGAGTACACGGATTCCCCGAATTGATAACGAATCCCAAAGCCTTCCCAGGCGGGTGAAATGACAGGGTCAATGTGCAGCGTATCTCCAATTTTCTTGAAGCCGAGAATGGCCTCCAGGCCGAGACGGTACATCCAGGCAGCCGAACCCGTATACCAGGTCCATCCACCGCGGCGCACATAAGGAGCCTGGCTGTAAATATCGGCGCAAACCACATACGGCTCTACCCGGTAAACAGAGGCCTTTTCCTTGCTGTCGGACTGAAAGACGGGATTGAGAAGATCAAAGAGGGCTGATGCCTGATTTCCATCACCCAGGCAAGCAAGCGCCCAGGCGGTCCAGGTGGCAGCGTGCGTGTACTGCCCCCCATTCTCGCGAGTACCAGGAAGGTAGCCTTTGATGTAGCCAGGGTCTTTTTCGGTCTGGTCTAAGGGGGGCGTAAAGAGCAACGACAACCGCTCCTGAGGGCGCACAAGGCGTTCCAACACCGACTGCATGGCCTGCCGGCTGCGTTGCGGGTCGCCTGACCCGCTGAGAATCGCCCAGGATTGGGCAATGGCATCGATCTGGCATTCGACATTTTGGCTGGAACCGAGCGGAGTTCCATCATCATAATAAGCGCGCCGGTACCAATCACCATCCCAGGCGGAGTGTTCAACGGCGGCTGCATATTCTTCCGCCCAGGACTTGTACTGTTGCGCAGTTTCGATATGCCCGTTCTTTTCGCAGATCGCGGCAAAGCGTTTCAAAACATCGCAGAGGAACCAGGCCAACCAGACGCTCTCCCCTTGTCCCTTTTCCCCGACGCGGTTCAGGCCGTCATTCCAGTCGCCGGTTCCGATCAATGGCAAGCCGTGGCGGCCTTTGGTGGAACCTTTTTCGATGGCTCGTAGGCAGTGTTCCATCAGTGAATAAGATTGCTCGGTTGACATGTACTCGCCGTAATGCTCATCTTCACTTTCCGCGAGGAGCGGAGCGTTCAAAAATGAAACTTTTTCATCCAGAAGGCCGACGTCGCCAGTCGCTTCAATATACAGCGCAGTGACGTAGGGCAGCCACAACAGATCATCAGAAAATCGCGTGCGCACACCACGGCCGGATGGCGGATGCCACCAATGCAGCACGTCGCCTTCCTCGAACTGGCGTTGGGCAGCAATGAGAATCTGACTGCGGGCAATCGCCGGATCAATGGGGAGTAAGGCTAAAACATCCTGAAGTTGATCGCGGAAACCAAACGCGCCGCTGGATTGGTAGAAACCCGTGCGGCCCCAAATGCGGCAGGAAAGCGTCTGGTAGAGCATCCAACGGTTCAGGATCAAGTCAGTCGCTGGTTCGGGGGTATGGACCTGCACAGCGCCAAGTAACTTGTCCCAAAACACCTGAGTACGTTTATAGGCCCCACTAACATTGCTCGGGTGATGGTATTTGTTGGCCAACGCAAGGGCGTGTTTTTTATCCATTCCCTGGCCCAGGACGAAATAAATCTCTTCAGTCGCACCGGGAAGCAGGTCGAGGTGAATTTGCATGGCGGCGCAAGGATCTTCACCGGGGGTAATGCGAGTTTCCAGTCCCAATCGGTGGAGCGCCGCCGGGAAGGCAGGGGTTCCGCCCCGCCCGAGGAACTCTGTGCGGTCGGCAGTTAGGCCGTGTACTGTTTTGCTGGCAATCAGGAAGGCGACGCGATTTCCAAATTCGGGACTG
The DNA here is from genome assembly GCA_001796355.1 of Chloroflexi bacterium GWB2_54_36. Classification (GTDB taxonomy): domain Bacteria; phylum Chloroflexota; class Anaerolineae; order Anaerolineales; family Anaerolineaceae; genus Bellilinea. Next base: position 21,235 of record MGMG01000079.1, read on the forward strand.
TACGGATTAGTCGCCATGAGGCATTGGCGGGCCGAGTCATACTCCGGGATGATATACGCCATACTTGCGGCATGTGTTGTGCCTAACACCCATTCGACATATTGCGTTGCGGTGATTCGGCGAGTGTGACTTAGGGTATTTTCCACTTTAAGATGGATAATTTTGACCGGATCTTCCGGGCTGGCGAAAAGCGTGAGATTTTGACGGAGGCCGTGCGAGTTGTGCTCGAAGATGGTATAACCTGCGCCGTGCGCGACCCGATACGGCTGGTTCGAGCCGGCCGGGAGTGGCGTAGGAGTCCATACCTCACCGGTTTCTTCATCGCGCAGATAAAGCGCTTCACCGGTTGGATCCTGGACCGGGTCGTTTGACCAGGGAGTAAGGCGGTTTTCGCCGCTGTTCAATGCCCAGGTACACTGGCTGCCGGCTTCGCTGACCATAAAGCCAAATCCCGGATAGCCGATTACATTCACCCAGGGGGCAGGTGTGGTCTTTTTGGGCGGCAAATTTTCTGCACTGCCGGAGGTCGCGGTGGGCGGACGGACATGTCCCTTCCAGTCTATGATGTATTCGCGACCATCGGCGCTAAAGCCCCCGTAGCCATTGTAGAACAGCAACTCACCCTTGTCCGCTAACGGAAGAGTCTGTGGAGGAATAGCAGCATTCGCTGGATCTACCAGCTGCCGGGTTGGTGTGACATCCGGTAGATGGTGCACCGGATAGGAATAACCCCGCATTTGACTACTCAAAGACCCATTGGCTCCGATGAGATATACACAGGCAGCTGTCTGGAGCAGGGTATGTTCCTCGACTGTCATCTGGTCGCCGTAAAGAATGAAGATTCCACCGCGCTGGTGCAGCCACTCCTCACCGTTTACTTTGCTGACCAGGCGATAGAGCATGCTATTCAACTCTGCGCCGTAATCGGTCGGTTGGCGATTGATGATAACCACGTCCACCTTAAACCTGCGGCTGCGTAGAAATTTGTGCAATTGCAAGGCTTCGCGCGCCACATCGATTTGTTTAGGATTGTCTAACTCTACCAGCAGGATGGGATAGTCGCCGGAGATCCCAAATCGCCACAACCCGGTCTGACCAAGCCGGTTGGCTGCAATCGTTTCTGGAGAAGCGCGGACTGCCTTGAATGAATAGATCAACGCTGATAGCACCTGTAGGGTGTCCTTAAAAGCCTCGGTGGTGATGTCCTGCTTGCCCAGCCAGGCCTGGGCGGCGATATTGGCCTGGTGGAAAGAATGCTCGATCAGAGTCCAATTGCGATAACGTTTGGCCAGGGCAAGAATGCCTTCGCGGCTCTCCGCGGCGAAGGTAAGATATGCTAGATCTGCGCTGGCGTGTGGATCCAACCTGACCACCTGCCCAAGGGCAAAGATTGGATCGAGAGTCGCCCCGGATGTGCCCGTCAGGTATTGCTGCGAATTCAGGGCAGTCGGATTGCGTAAGGATTGATTCCTACCAATAAATTGGTAACGGTCTGCTTCGTGCCGTGCGGCTGCATGGCTCCCTTCGACCACCAGCATATGCCCCATATAAATTGTTGTTTCCTGATTAGAGCGCGGACGGCGCATGAAGATTTGCAAATTCAGTTCCGGAACGAACTCACTCTCGATAAACAGCTTATTGAAAGCCGGGTGGCGGGCATCGGCGGACTGAGGGGCGAGGATCACTTCACCATAGGACGTCAGACGAAGGTTGCGAGAGTCTCCGACATTATTGTGCAGGTGTATCCGCCGGAGCTCTACCGGATCGTCTGGAGCAACCGTGACCTCCATGGTCGAGGTGATCTCATTTTCCGTACGGCGGAAGACTGCCATATGAGCGAAGTACGTAACCTGCATATCCGCTGCGTTGCCGGGAATAGGTTGGTGGGCGGCAGACCAGGGCTGGCTTTTATTTTGCGGGTCCGCCTCCATTTCCTGGATGTAGATCCAGGTTCCCCACGGATCCAATACACCGTCTGGCCGCCAGCGGGTCAGATCAATATCGCGCCAGGAGCTGTAACCGCCGCCCATGTTGGACAGTAACACATTGTAGCTGCCGTTCGAGAGTAGGTTTACCTGAGGGATGGGAGTTTGTACGGGCACCCTCCATGGAATGATTTCTTCCGGAACAGCCGTTAAGCGTTGTACCCCCTTAACATCCTCTGCATAGGGATCTTGCGGTGGAACAGCATGGGGGACCCGCTCCTGCAGAAGCAGGTCAACGCTTTGTATGCGCGGGTCGCTGTGCATTCGATGGACCATGATGTCATCATTGAGGAAGTTGGCCATTGCCATTAAGATCATGCCCTGGTGGTGGGACATATATTCGCTCACCACTGCAGACGTTTCATCCAATAGTAAACGGTCGGGGGTGAAATCAATCGATTCGTAAACGCCGTATAACCCGATCATTTTATGCTTGATAAGGCTGGCAAGATTTCGAACTACAGCGTGAGGATCAAAACCAATTGCAATGAGTGAGGCATAAGGGGCAACCACCAGGTCGTCTGCCAATCCACGTTTAAATCCCAGTCCGGGCACGCCAAAAGCTCGGTACTGGTAATTTTGATTGGCGTCGAATCGGTAAAAGCCAGACTCGGAGATGCCCCAGGGAACCCCCTTTGCTTTTCCATAGGCAATCTGGTGGAGAACTGCTCCTCTTGTACTGTCTGCCAGCAGCGTTCCAGGGTAGGAGCGCAAAAAAAGCGGTGGCATCAGGTATTCGAACATGGTTCCGCTCCAGGAGAGCAAGACATACGCGTTCCCCACCCGGGTCACAGGCCGGCCAAGATGCAGCCAGTGCGATTGCGGCACATCTCCCTTGGCGATCGCGATGATCGAGGAAATCCGCGCCTCAGAGGCCAGAAGATCGTAATAGTTTTGGTCGAGCTGGCCGGTGACGAGGTTAAAGCCGATGTGGAAGACGCGCCGTTGGTAATGATAAAGAAAGCGGAAGTCCATTTCGTTGACATACTGCTCAGCGCGTGCAAAGATGAGTGCATATTTTTCCACCAACAAACCCGCATTGGCCTCCGCGCGCGCGAGCGCCTGGATCAGATTATCAAGCCAATCGCGCGTAGCAGCGGCTGGCGCCGAATCAGGTCTTGCTGCACCTTCCTCCGCCAGTTCCACTTCAGTTAATAGTCTTCTCAGGATGGCTATCTGCTGGTTCGCTTCGGCGATGTGACCGCGAACCTGCCCAAACGCAATGTTGTAAGGTAATGAGGTTCTCAGGGCAGCCATCGTCTTCACAAATCGAGGTCCCTGGAACCATTCCGGGGGATTCTCGAATAAGGGAATCCAGGGTACCAGTTCAGTGATCGTACGTTGCACAGCGAGGTGATGCCGCTCCGTCTGTGCTGCAACTTCCTGTAACTTGCCAAGCGTTGCCAGGTCGAAGGCGGAGCGGCCGACCATTACCAGTTCCATCAGGCGGCGGGAAAGGTCTTGCCAGAACGGCCCGCTGGCTTTCAGATAGAGCGGGTACCAGCGCTCGGGTTGGGAGCGGACCGCCAGAATTTCAGCGTGCATCGCCGTTATTTGTTTATTAATTCCTTCTACCTGCATGTCAAACTCAGCTTTGCGCATGCCTGTCAGGGTTTCAGTCAGGTTTGACAGTGTGTCAAGATAACCCTGCCATAAATCCCAGCGGAAAGCAGGTTCGGCAGACATCGTTTTACATGCCTGGGCGGTGACAATGAGACTGGCAACCAGGTTGCCGCTGTCCACTGTAGAGATATAACCCGGGTGGAGCGGTTTAAGGGTCAGCGTGTCATACCAGTTCAAGAAATGCCCGCGGTAGCGCTCAAGCTGGTCGAGCGTCTCCATCGTGGTAGCCAGGCGGGTAGCCAACCCGAGCTGATCCAGATAGCCAAGGTCATAGGCTGCCAGAGTTGATGTGAGCAATAAACCGATATTGGTTGGCGAGGTGCGGTGCGCAATCGTTCCAACTGGCGATTCCTGGAAGTGGTCGGGCGGCAGCCAGTGATCTTCAGGGCCGACGAAACGTTCGAAGAATCCCCAGGTTCGGCGGGTGACCTGCCGCAAAAGATTTACCTGGCCTGCGTTCAAGGGATTCGCCTGTTCGATGATCGGCTGATTAATCCACCAGGCGATGAATGGCGAGAGCAGCCACAGCAACAGCACCGGGGAAGCATGCGTCAGCGATGGCGCCACACCACTTCTGGTAAGGCCCGAAATGAGCTGTAACCCTGTTGTAAGAATCAAAGCTAGGGCAGCAACCCCAGCCATTTTCTGCCAGGCAATATTCCGGCGCGCTTGCGCGCCGAACACCCGGGCCGTTTGTGCGGCTGTCGTCCATTGCAACATATCCTGGTGGCTGATCCATAAACGATAGAGGGTGGTCAGCGCAGCATCGATGGAGATATAGGCTTCATAAGGTAGAAAAGCTACTGCCAGGACACAGCGAATGAGATTCCAACCTAAGGGGCGCAGGGCAACTCCCGGAACCTCGCCTCCCAGGATTTGCAATGCACTGCGCGTCAAACTGGTTAATAGCGGGATGCCGAGTGAAAGCAAAATCACCGTAGTCCAGAGACCGGCCAGGCCGGGCAGGAATATCATGCCCAGGATGAAGATCAGTAAGAGGGTTGGCGCGAGCATGGCGCGGCGCAAGTTGTCGAAAATCTTCCAGCGATCGATGACGGAGAAAGACTGCCCATACCGTCCGGGTTGGAACAGCCAGGTTAAGAGCTGCCAGTCTCCACGAATCCAGCGCCGCAGCCGCATGGCTTGAATGAGGTAATTTTGCGGGTAGTCCTCGATCATGGTGATATCGGTGACCAGCCCGGCGCGCCCCATCAATCCTTCAAGGAGGTCGTGACTGAGGACGGTATTTTCCGGGATATGCCCATCCACGCTGCGCATAAAGGAATCCACGTCGTAAATTCCTTTGCCAACGTAGCTCCCTTCCTGGAACAGATCCTGGTAGGCGTCGGAGACGGCCAGGGTGTACAGATCCAGCCCGGCATCTCCTGCAAAGATGCGCGTGAACCAGGAGTAATTCGAGCTTTTGGGGTGAATTTCCATGCGCGGCTGCAAGACGGTGTAGCCGGAAACGACCCGCCCGTTTTTTTCATCGAACACAGCTCGATTGAGCGGGTGAGCCAGCGTCCCGGCCAAGCGGCAGGCTGCGCCGCGCGGCAGGATGGTATCTGTGTCGAGGGTAATGACGAAACGAATGTGCTGCAGCACTCCACTGTTGGCACTTGCGGCATGGATGCCATCGCTGAAGGCGGTGAACGTCAGGTTGGATCCGCCGCGCAGGAGCATGTTTAATTCATGCAGCTTGCCGCGCTTACGCTCCCAGCCAATCCACTTTCTTTCGGAAGGGTTCCACAACCGTTTACGATGCATTAAATAAAAGAGACTTGCACCGTTTTCGTCATCGTTATCTGGACTTTCACCCCTATCGTAGGTTGGGGGCGGAGGTCCGTACTTAAGGTTCAACGCTTCAATCGCCGATAGAGCGTAGCTGACCAGGCCATCGTCCTCGGCCAATGATTCTTTGTCCGCATCGGTGAAGTCGGTCAGGAGAGCAAAGGTCAGGCCGGGTTCCGGGTTGCGGAGATAATGCAATTCAAGCTGGTGAGCGAGCGAATCGACATCTTTGCGTCTGGAGATCATGGCTGGGATGACCACTAGAGTCCGGAAGGGGTCGGGGATTTCAGCTTTAAAATCCAGTTTTGGCAGAATGCGCGGCCGGATCACCAGCGTGATCAGCCAGTTGACCAGACTGGTGGTGACCGTCAACACCGGCGCCAGCAGAGCTAGAGTGAGCACGATGCCGATGATCCATTGCAGCGGGACGTTTCCAGCGATTCGGGTAATACTCCAGAGAGAACTGTCGGGCGGTCGAGAAAATGAAGCGAGCAACTCCGGCAGCCGTGCCGCGAATGAAAGGGAAACAAGAACCAGTGTAGTCAATAGCAGGACACTGGAAAGGTAAAAACCGCTGGCGTGTTGGAACACCCAGCGCTTGAAGGCTGTTTTCGGGTCAGGCCGGTAGCCGATCTGCTGTTCTAGAGAAGCCCGGCCTTTCCCTAGCAGAATATTACCAACATGCTTGCCTGAGTGGACCAGAGCAGGATTATCCTGGATGCTTGCACGTTCGACGATTACAGGTAAGGTGTCCGTATCGGTGGGCGAGTCCAGTTCTGCAGCTTCCTGGGAGGAAGGGGAATGGTCCGACATGCTGGAGTGAGCCAGATCCAACATGATCTCGGCTAGTTCGTTCTCGCCTCGGCCGGTGGCCAGAGAGAGCTTTTCGATCTCTTTCCGATATAGGTCGCGGGTCTTGAAGTCCATCCGGGAATAGATCCCGGCCGGGTCTTTTCGCAGCGTTCGTTCCAGACGGCTTACCGCTTCAAAGAAGTCGCTCCAGTCCTGTTCGGAGATGGTTCTCAGGCTGAGGATGATATTGGCGACGCCGTCAGTGTTTGCTGTACTCCCTGCAGCAGTTTCGCTGGACGAAAATGGATCACCGATCCCCGACTGCTGCGGTACAGATGGTGGCAAATTGGGTGGTTTGGGTGGATGAATCGTCAAAACCAGTTCGTGCGCCAGGAACTCAATCAGACCATAGCGCAGGAAGATGGGCAAAGCCCACAACTCACCCATCGTCAGCAGGACACGTTCCTGGAATTGGATAAGAATGGTCTGCAAGTCGACCGGGTCTAACAAAAGATGCTGATCCGCGAGGACCGCCCGTGCAATGGCATAAATGCGCGGGTAACCTTTCAGCAGATCACCCGTCAACCTGGGCAGCTGGTTGTAAAACGAGACTGGCAAATCCTCCTTGATTTGCTGAAGTGCCTGCCGGATGATGTAATAGTTATCCAACACCCACTCAGAGGCATAGGTAAGAGGCACTTTTTGTTGAGAGGCTTCTCGGAAGTAGAGATGAGCCTCTGCCAGCCAGGATTCATACAACTCCAGATCGTGCCCCGCCAGGTCACGTTCTGGCAGGACGGATTTTGATCTTCGGCCTGGTTTCTCCACGCCAACCTGCTGGTAACTGCTTACCAGGGTGTTCACTAGTTCCCGGATTTGCGCTGTTTTGGTGACGGAGGGATTTAAGGTGGAAACATCGGCCTGTTCCCAGCCCCGATTTCTACTATCCTCCACCATGTTTAACGCCCCCCAGATTTTTCAGCGGCAATCTCGGCAGCTGTTGGCTGTACCTGGGAACGGGGTACATCCTGGATGACCAGAACGGGTTTGGTACCATGTTCTATGTAATTTCGCGCGATACTTCCGTAAGGCCAGGCGTACTTCCCGGTATAACCGTGAGCGCACAGGACCACCAGGTCGATATCCTCCTCCTGACTGGCCAGCTCTTGAATGGCGGAAGATACACTGACGTTCTCAAGGACGCAGCTTTCGCATTCAACGGGTAAACGCTCTTGCATTTCGTTCAGGTAATTGGTAACCGCCTGGCGGCTGACATCCATCAACTGGCGAGAGAGTTGTTCGATTTCAACAGGGTAGGGTTCGGGGATGGGAAGTTCAGGCGGCTTAATTACCGCCGCGAGGATGAGCTTTGTTAGGGATGGTGAGATAACCGGCGCGGTACGACGGAGCGAACGATTATTTCCCTCAGATAAAAATCCGCTGGATATTTCTCCACCTGCCAGCGCAATTCCCGCGGAAAGTGAACACTCTGCGCGGCGCGAACTGTCGATCGGTAGGAGAATGCGGCGGTAGTGAACCCTGGCGTCCGGTGTTGTTGGCTGGCAATAAGCGCGGACAATGAGCACAGGCAAATAAATCAGGTTGATCACCTTCTGGGTAACACTGCTGATGTTCCAGCGGCTTAAACCACCCGAGCCGTGCGTGCTGATCACAAGCAAGTCCATATTTTCGCTGTGGGCAAAGTTAACGATGTTTTCAGCCGTCTTCCCTTCACGAATTGAATATTCGACACTCGTTTTTATTGCATTTTTGCCTTTATATTGTCTACCTTCGGTGTCATCTGGGCTTTCTTGAAGTTCCTCACGAATCCGGGCTGCAATCCCTTGCATATACATATCAGCCTCTGCTTTGCGGATCTGCCAGCTCAATGGATCTACAGCACTGGGGTTTTCGTGAAAGGATGTAGGATCGAGGACCTGCAAGAGCATGATGCTTGATCCAAAGATGCGCGCAAACTGTTCGGCGTGAGGTATCGCTCGCTCTGCAAGCGTCGATCCGTCCAGTGGGACCAGGATTCGGTTAAACATAAAAATACCTCTGTTCTATATGAATGCAAGTAATAAAGAAGCTGAGTAGAGCGCTAGTTATTTGCCGTGCGAGATACCCGCCATCTACTCTCCCAGTAAAATCGGACATTCGATCATCCCTTTTCGCAAAATTACCCCTAAATTATCATACCAAAAAATGACTATCAATGTCCCTGCAAAAACCTATAAAATATCTATCAAATGTTTGTCTATTGATTTCGCGTCAACGCCCGTTCATCTGTTCGATCTCTTCTGGTGAATTGAACCTGTTAAATTCATTTGCGTGGTTTTCTCACACATGATCCAAAGCCTGCTGTGTCGCCTCTTCCAGGGTCTTTCCCTTGACCACAAAGGTGTATTTCAAGCCCATATCCTTGCACGAATATCGGATGATCATCATTACCTCATTGAGTATTTCCACTTTATAAATACTCGCATACTGGAAATATCCGAAGGAATCAGTGCAAGAGTTCGTAAATTATTGTCTAGACGATAACTCCATCGTACCCCGGATTGAGGATAATTACAAATTCCACGTCGTTCGCTATCCTTGACCGGTCAGGACCAAATTTACACTCATTTACTCAAAATAATAATATAATTATCGTGGTTGTTCCGAGATCATGTACAGTCCAGTCAAAAAAACATCTCTACCTGCTGCACAAAATTTATCCCTGCGGAGGTTAAGATGACAACGTTCCCTCTTTTTAATTTCTCAATAAGTTCGCAAAGAGTTGGCAGATATATCCTCAGCCGTTACAGATCTGACCTCATGGAAAAATGAGATGGTAGAAAATGAAAAATCTCAAATAGATCTGAAGCTGTTGTTTGAGAGTTATCCGTCTCTCAAGCAAATTTTACAAAAAATAGACCAGGTGGTCTGGGTATTCGATCAAAACGCCGAGCGTATTCTTTATGTCAGCCCGGCATTTGAGACGATCTGGGGCCGTACCTGCGAAAGCCTGTATTCTGACACAAAGATCTTGATCGAAAGCGTTCATCCGGAAGATCGATTGCAGGTAATGGTTGCCAGGCCGCTAATTGACCAAAAACCATTCACTCAGGCTTACCGGATTCTGCGTCCGGACGGTATCTTACGCTGGATTTTTGCGCGTACCTTCCTGATCCGTGATGATGCCGGAGAGCCAGACTTCTTGTTTTGTATCGCGCAGGATATCACGGACCAGAAAGAGGTCGAGCTGGCGCTGCGCAAAACCTTGGACCGCACTCGTGAACAGTTTGACCTCAGCCGCAAGATGAGCCTGGCCCATAAACCGGAAGCAGCGCTTAAAACCTTAATGTCTGCTCACGAGCTGCGATCCGCCCATCGGGCTGCCCTGCTTTTTTTCGATGATCCCAAGGTTGGACCTACCGGCGGGGTGGAGTTGATGGCCGCCTGGTTGTCCAGCCCGAATCATTCACCCTGGTTGAGCGAGTCTAGCCTGTATGAAGAGCCCGCCTTATGGGAGCTACTCAACCCCAGTCGAACAGTGGTAATCACTGGGATAAAAACAGACCCGCGCCTAACACGCCTGGTGCGTGATTCCTTGCTGGAGGCACAAATCCAAACCCTGGCAATCTTTCCGCTGGTTGCAGTTGGAGACTGGCTCGGGAGCCTGTTGGTTTATTACAGACAAGAACATCCTTTCGACCACATTGGACTCCGTCATCTTAAAATCCTGGTTGACCAGGCAGCCGTAACGCTTTATAACCTCAAACTGCTCAAGGTAGAAGAAGAATCCCGTCATGAGGCAGAGCGGGCTAACGAGATAAAGACCGAATTCCTTGCGATGATTTCGCACGAGCTACGTACCCCCTTAACGTCTATTATTGGATTTACCACCACTATGTTGGCCGAAGATGTCGTTTGGGAACCGGATGAACAGCGTGATTTCATCCAGACGATTCAGAAGGAAGCCAACCGGCTTCAGGAACTCATCGATCACCTGTTGGATCTCTCTCGCCTGGAAGCGGGAAGGCTGCCGATATTAATGAACCCCCGGTCTCTTCATGAAATTATCGAAGATGCTTCACCGCAATTGCATATCTTGACTAACAGGCATACATTCACCTTACATCTGCCTGCCAGGCTGCCGCAGGTTTTTGCAGACGCGAAGCGGATCGGCCAAGTTCTCGTCAACCTGGTACGCAACGCCTCGACCTACGCTCCTACAGGCACTGAAATCAGCATCTCAGCCAATGTGCGGGGAGATTTCGTGCAGATTGATGTCAACGACCAAGGCCCCGGTATTCTACCGGCCGATCACAAAAGAGTATTTGAGGCGTTTCGGCGGGGCATAAACCAGGAATACGGCATGTCGCAGGGCGCTGGATTAGGGCTGGCGATTTGCAAAGGACTGGTCGAAGCCCACGGCGGCCGCATCTGGATTAAGAAAAAGGCTACTCCAGGGACGACCATTTGCTTTACGATCCCACTCGTTCCTTTGCAAAACCAAGAATTACTTACAGAAATGGGGGGGTAAAGCCTATGGGGAACATATTAATTGTCGAAGATAACCCAAGTATCCGCAAATTAGTGCGGGTCAATCTGGCAAAACGTGGCTATACGGTCAGTGAAGCGGCGGACAGCCACCAGGCAATGGCCCTATTTCAGGAAGTACCTGTGGACCTGGTTCTCCTTGACCTGGTGTTGCCTGGGCTTTCGGGAGTTGATGTGTGCGCCTGGATTCGGGCGCGTTCGGACGTGCCTATCATCATATTGAGCGCCCGGTTGGAAGAAGATCTCAAAGTCGCTGCTCTCGATGCTGGTGCGGATGACTACGTGACCAAACCATTTGGACATGAAGAATTACTGGCACGAGTACGCGCTTTCCTGCGCCGGTCTTATGTCACAGCGAAGACATCCGAGACGAGGGTTGAGATTGGCGATTTTCGGATCGACCTGGAAGAACGCCGCGTCTTCATTGCGGGGATCGATTTACACCTCACCAAAACAGAGTACGCGATTCTGGCTGACCTGGCGCGCCACCTGGACTCAATCGTGACGCACGATGAGTTGATTGCCGAAGTTTGGGGTTCAGAATATCGAGGATCCAACCACTATTTACATACTTATGTCGGACGCTTGCGTAAAAAAATGGGGGAATACGGCACACTAATCGAGACCGTCCCTGGAATGGGCTACGATTTGCACTCGAAGAAAATCTACTAAACCATTCCGTTATGGATCCTCCTGAGTACCGGGGGACTTTTTTTAGGAATAATTTAGGTCGTATTCAGGACGTAGTTAGCTCCTTTCAACTAGGATGGTATTGTGGCATCAAACCACCTGTGAAAGAGGGATAAATGCACCGCAATCGTAACGACGACCGCAACATGGATTTGCAGGTTGAGATCCGGTCGAACATCTGTCTTAAAAGCAATTCCCGCCATTCGGTTGTCGAAATCCTCAACGGCCGCCCTGCCACTGAAGCTGCATCGCCCCAAAATAAGCGCAGCGCAAATGGGAATGTCAGTGAAACAGGTTTCTTCGAGCTGCATACTCTCTTCGCGATCCTTTCCAAACCATTAAACGAATTTTCTGAAAAAATCGCGGATAGGCTAACAGACCGGGCGCTACTTCCATTGCCAGTATCGCAGAATATTTCGCACATACCTGGCTTACTGGTCAGCCTTATGCATTTGCATGAAAAGATAGCCTGGCGGATGAGTTACTGTATTGCGAACAAACCAATTCACAGCAAACGCCAGAATAGGATTTTAATAACAGCGCGATCCAGAAAGGGGAGGTGCTAATCGTGCAAACGCTAAAAGATTCAGAGCTTCGCTACCGCCGCTTGTTTGAAGCAGCTCAGGATGGGATTTTAATCCTCGATGCGGCGACGGGTATGATCGAAGATGTCAACCCATATTTGATAAAAATGCTGGGCTTTTCGAGCAAAGAATTAAAGGAAAAAAAACTCTGGCAAGTGGGCGCATTTAAAAATATTAAAGCCAGCAAAGCAGCCTTCGAAGCATTGCAGGAGGATGAATATATTCGTTATGATAACTTGCCGCTAAAAACGAAAAGCGGACAGCTTATTCAAGTTGAATTCATCAGTAATGTCTATCTGGTGGGTGGTAAAAAAGTGATCCAATGCATCATTCGTAACAACACTGAGTACAAACGGGTCCTGGTCGCATTGGGGGAAAACGAGAAGAAATACCGCGACCTGGTCAATCAAAGCCCCGACGGCATGTTCATTATTGGAATGTCAGGCAAATTATTAACCGTCAATAAAGCTATGTGCAGCCAGCTAAAATACAGCGAACAAGAATTTCTTTCCATGAAAATCTGGGATATTCTCCCTAAACAATTTTACGATCAATACCGGAAAAGGATAAAGAAAATCCTTAATGGGGAGAGTGTGGGGGAAGCAGTAGAATACGAAGTACGCGGCAAAGATGGAAAGATCCATTATGTAGATGTTATATCAGCACCACATTACAGCGGTAAAAATATTGTTGGCTATCAAGGAATCGCTCGTGATATTTCTCCGCGTAAACGGGATGAGCGAAAGATCCGTCAGCAACTTGCACATCTCACCGCCTTGAGCGCAATCGATCGAGCGATCAATGCTAATTTTGATTTAAAGCTTAGCCTTTCGGAAGTTCTCATCCATGTAACGACAGAACTCGAGATTGATGCGGCTGACATTCTCGTTTTAAATTCCCATTCTCCAATATTAGAATTAAGTGCCGGGCGGGGGTTCCGCAGTAAAACCATCATGAAGACCCAGATACCAATGGGCGAGAGCTATGCTGGCCGCGTCATTTTGGAGCGCCAACTCGTCCATATTCCAAATCTAAGTGATGAGCCTGATAACTTATTCCCCAAATCTTTTTTGGCCGAAGAGGAGTTTGTTTGTTACTTCGGGGTGCCGTTAATTGTTAAAGGGCAGGTGAATGGCGTACTGGAAATCTTCCATCGCGCTGCACTAGAACCTGATACAGAATGGCTCGATTTCCTCAATGCCATGGCCGGGCAAGCGGCGATTGCGATTGAGAATTCCACACTATTTGAGGGATTGCAACGCTCCAACCTGGAACTCGCTCTGGCTTATGATGCCACGATCGAAGGTTGGTCGCGCGCCCTTGACTTGCGCGACAAAGAAACCGCGTGGCACACTCAGCGAGCAACAGAAATAACGGTGAATCTTGCGCGCGTTTTAGGCTTGAGCGAGACGGAGCTGGTGCAGGTTCGCTGGGGAGCGCTTTTGCACGATATTGGCAAGATGGGTGTTCCAGACGAGATTCTACACAAACCAGGCCCTCTTACGGACGAAGAATGGGTGGTGATGAAGAAGCACCCAACCTATGCCTACGAGATGCTCGCTCCCATTCGCTACCTGCGGCTGGCGCTTGACATTCCCTATTGCCACCATGAAAGGTGGGATGGCACCGGGTATCCAAATGGGCTAAAAGGCACTCAGATTCCACTGGCAGCACGCATTTTTGCAGTGGTGGATGTGTGGGATTCATTGACCTCAGACCGCCCTTACCGCGCCGCCTGGACAGAAAAAAAAGCGCGGGAACATATCCATGCATCATCTGGAACGCACTTTGATCCACAGGTGGTGGATGCATTTATGCAGATTCCAATTAATTAACCCCATTTGACTGATAGGAAAGACTTGAAATCTGCGCACAAATGCTGCCCAGAACATCGGTATAAGCAGCCGGAACAGCATATCAATGGTCTTGTTGAATAATATTGCCAAATGACCTGCCCCGCCAATCCAGGGCCAGGTCATTTTTATTTTTTACCGGCGATAACCAGATCTCACAAGTAAATACGGATAAGTTCGTATGCTGGTGGAGCAGGCTCTGTTCGGTTCTCCAAACATGAGACGGGTGACGGGGGCTGAAGATATATTTTAATAGATATTTTTTAGATTGTATTAGGGACGTCGATAGGGTCTTTCGAATAGGATGATATTGGTGCAAAGCACTTTCTCATGAGGAGAATGATTGCTCTTTTACCATCCTTGGGGTGGATTTAATTGGCAGGAGGCTGAATAAAATGCATAAACGAATAGTTCTGGCAATTTCGATCATCGTGGTTCTGACCCTTTCAATGGCAGGCCTGTCACAGAATGTATCTGCACGTCCGCTTGCGGCTACTGCGCCCTCACTGGGTGCGGCCAACAGTTTTTCGGTCCTGGGATTCGCAGCCGTGACTAACACCAACACGACCAACCTTTCCGGAGATCTGGGAGTTTGGTCTGGGACCTCGATCACCGGCTTGGAGTCCATCATCGTTGGCGGAGCTGTACACCAGACTGATCCCGTAGCACAGCAAGCTCAGGCCGATGCAAGCGCCGCGGACCTTAATCTCACCGGGCAGGCCAATTCAGGCGGCAGCCTCGGTGCTCTCGATTCATTGGTCCTCGCCCCTGGAGTCTATGACCTGGGAGCCGGATCGTTAGGCGGGGGTGTGCTTACCCTGGACGGCGAAGGTGTCTATATCTTCAGGGCGACCAGTGACTTGACAACAGCCGGTTCGGTTAGCTTGATCAATGGGGCTGCGGCTTGTGACGTATTTTGGCATGTCGCCACCCAGGCTAACCTCGTTAGCGGTTCGTTCGTAGGAACGATCATCGCGGGTACAGGCATCGTTTTTGGCACAGGCGTCTCATTGGACGGTCGAGCCTTGGCGATCGGGGGACCGGTGACGATGGACACCAACACCATAACCGGACCGAGCTGCATGAGGCCGGCGCCGACCACGCCTACAGAAACACCCGCTGCTACTTCAGAAACTACCGAGGCGACTGCCACGCTTTTACCGGCTGTCGCCGGGTTACCGAGCACGGGCGGTGGGCCTATTCGGAACGATGGTTTCCCCTGGAGTTTGGTTTTACTCAGTGGCATCAGCGCGATCGCTTTGTTCAATAGCATTCGAGCAATGCGCCGGACGAACCAATCGAATCAATAAAGCTGTTGGTGCGAACCATGAGGTATTACACGCTCCGCAGCTCGCTCGGTTGGCTTACAGCCTTTCTGGTCGGTGCAATATTGCTTGCGGGCAACGGAAACGAGGAAACGGGGAAGGCGCGTTCTTGGCCTCACCCGTTTACCTTGCCGTTGGTATCCATCCAGCCGGCAGTTCGGCCAACGATTACTCCGACGTTTCAACGGACAACCCAGCCAACCGGTCAACCGGCTATTCGCCCGTCACCTACGCTCTCTATCCTTGGGTCTTCTTATGACTCGAGTCTTGACCTGAGAGCAGGGCCAGTGGAGGTGCCGCTCGAACTTCAGATTCCTGTCCTCAATGTCAAGGCCCCCGTGCTTGGAGTTGGACTCACAGCGGAAAATGTGATGGATGCGCCCAAAGGTCCAATTGGCGATCCGATCTGGCACACTGCATTTTGGTATCGTGGCAGCGGCATTCCCGGCGAGCCAGGGACGGCTGTGATTGCCGGACATGTTACCGATCTCCTTAGCAACCCTGAGATCTTTGCCAATTTACACAAACTCAAACCCGGCGACGTAATCGTCGTCCGCGCCAAAAATCCCGCGCTGGATATTCGCTTCATCGTCGACCAAATTAAGGTCTACTCCATCCAGGACTCTTCTACACCTGCGGTCCTTACAAAGATCTTTGGCATCGGGCCAATTGAAGGCACAGGTCCACAGCCTGCGCCCGACGGCCTCTCTCACCTGACACTCATCACTTGCGCTGGAAGTTACGCGAACGGCCAGTTCGATCAGCGTACGGTCGTTTTCGCGACACGCAGTCAGGAAGGGCAATCGAATAATCAACCATAATCTCGCCAGGTAAAGTTGTTCCTGACAGTAATTACCAAAGCCTGCATCTCAAAAAGGGGTTTTCCACAACAGAACAACCCATGCAGAACCGAATTTAATAGAAATAATATAGGCCATATTAGGGACGTAGATAGCTCCTTTCAAATAAGATGGTATTGTGGCGTTAAACCATCTACTGAAAGGAAGCCAAATGGAACACAATCGTAACGACGGCCACAAAACGAATTTACAGGTTGAGATCCAGCCGAACATCGGTCTGGATAGCGATGTCCGCCATTCAGTTGTGGATATTCTCAACAACGCGCTGGCAAACGAGATAGTGCTATCCCAAAAAACCCGCTGCGCCCATTGGAATGTGAGTGGAGTTGGTTTCTTAGAACTGCATATCCTATTTGACTCCCAATCTAAACAGCTGAATGAAATCTCAGACGAGATTGCCGAACGGGTGCGAATGCTAGGCGGTATTGCCATTGGCAGCCTCCAGGAATTTATTAATTTCGCCCGTTTAGAGGAACAGCCTGGGAACGTCCCCAAAATCATGAACCTTTTAGCTGACCATGAAGCCGCTATCCGCTTTTTACGCGAGGATGCCAAAAAATGCACTGAGGAATATGAGGACGAAGGCACTTTCGAATTGCTCGTGAGTGTTATGCGTCTGCATGAAAAAATGGCCTGGATGCTGCGCTCCTACCTCGAGATCGAACCAGTTCACGACGAAAAATTGGTTGCAATGCCTCTCATACCGGTAGACCTTTCGAATTTAACTTGATAGACGATAGTTGATGTGGAGGTATTAATGAATGAAAAGCAGATCACCCAGATTGTGGAACAGTTCAGCCGAAAGAGTGAACCGTTGGAAGGGAATGTTAAGGTCATGCGAGTGCCGGACTATAAAACGGTTTATGTCGAGCATATTGGCGAAGTTGGCCGGTCGATAACCCTGAGCGAATACAAGGTGGATGGAAAAATTTACTGGGCAGGATACAGTTCGCGCAGCGATACTGTTTTCGTGAGCCAGGCAAGCAGGGACTAAAAGGTAAGAATTAATTCATATGCAAGATTGCCGCCCCTGGGCATCAATCCAATATTGAGCCAGAACGAAATCATGGCGAAAGCCAGAAAAGGTTTTAAAAGATGAATGATCGACAATTGGAAAACAAAATTGGTCAAGATGTAGCCAAAATAAGCAAGGATGTGAACACCCTGGCAGGAGATAGCGCAGCCCGGTTTGGCAGATTTGAAAACGACGTTAGCCAGGCCACAGGCAAAGCCAAAGTAGATCTGACCACATGGGTGGATGAAAACATCTCCCAAATGAGCAAAGAATTTGAAAAACTTACGGGTGATGCTCGGGATACCGTGTTTAACGCTGCAGCGACAGCGAAAAAGGATGTTGGACACGGATTGAGCCAATACAATGCAAAAGTTCAGGAGCTTGCAGACAAAGCTCCCGGTGGCTTCAGTGACAAGGCTGCCAAATATCCCTGGGTGGCATTATCGATCACCGTGGTTATCGGTTTCTTGCTGGGGATGTTAATCAGACCTGCCCGGCAGGCTTATCGTTAGGCTCAAATACGTAAGTAACTCGGTTTTAAGGAGAAAAATGATGAATGATGATGTTTTTGAAGGAAAATGGAAACAAATACGCGGACAGGCAAAAGTCTGGTGGGGAAAACTCACCGACGACGACCTGGAAAAGGTCAATGGTAAGTTTGACCGATTTATCGGCATGCTTCAGGAGAAGTACGGTTATACCCGGCAGCAGGCTGAAGAAGAATATAGAAAGAGGACGATATGACCGACTATCGAGAAGTAAGAACCACAGCGCATGAACAAGGAAGTGAAGGTCGGGTAACGACTTTCAAAGTAACCCAATTAATCTGGCTGCTGGTTGGTCTGATTGAAGGTGTACTTGGGTTGCGATTTATATTCAAGTTGATTGGAGTCAATGCAGCGAATTCATTCGCATCGCTCCTTTACAAAGTGACCGACTTATTCGTGGCGCCCTTCGCTAGTTTAACAGGTGCCCCGGCAGCAGGCGGCATGGTGCTTGAAGTATCCACCCTGATTGCCATGATCGTTTACGCGCTGATCGGTTGGGTTCTTGCCCGAATCGCGTATGTGCTTTTCTACCGCCCGAGCGGCCCTGTAAGCACCCGGCAGACGGTTGTTGCCGAGCATACACCGCTCCAAGGTGTCAGCCAGACGCGAACAACAACGACTCAGGCTCCCTCAGCAGACAGTCAAACGACTACCACCGAACACACGAATACCGTATAACCTGATCCCCTTTGATCGTGGATTCAGCGCACCACCGGTTTTGCCAATCAACCTTGGATAAACCGGTGGTGTAAAACACTCTGACTGGAACGCCCCCATCGAGCAGTGATTGGGGAAAGGAGAAAGAAAATGAATCTGATAAATTTCATTGTGTGGCTCTCTGCTGGTGCGGTTGTCGGCTGGTTTGCCAGCAGGATGGTAACAGCAGAACGCAGGCGCACTCACAAACCATTGCCTGGCAAGGATAGCAGCTCTGGGAAGAGTTGAGCTGCTGGAAAATTCAACAGCATCGGCGAAGAAATGTCGAGACGTAATCCGTCAGTAACCAAACCAAAATCGAGAGTTTATTAACCGTTTAGTTAAGGAGCAAAATATGGGACGTAAAGGTGTAAGCAAACGCAAGCCAAGCCAGACCAGACCTAAACCGATGACCAGCGGCACTGCCAACGGCCGCGTATCTTCCATTGTGGCAGCAGATGAAGCCCAACCCATCTCTTCCGGTAAAGGCAGTCTGAATCCTGCCTCAGATTGGAAGAAAAAG
Source organism: Chloroflexi bacterium GWB2_54_36 (assembly GCA_001796355.1). Taxonomy (GTDB): domain Bacteria; phylum Chloroflexota; class Anaerolineae; order Anaerolineales; family Anaerolineaceae; genus Bellilinea. The sequence goes on from MGMG01000079.1 coordinate 40,068, forward strand.
CCCAAAAAGGGTTGATCTTCCTGATCAGAATTGGCATTACAGGTATTCAAGAAGTATGGTTTGCACTTGCCACTTAACCTGCTGATTTGGGAACGTAGTGGGGCAAAGTTCCCAAATTATCCGTGAGGAAGTATTAACCGAATGGTATATGGAATGCCGGGGGGGTATGCTTCACGGAACATTGGTGGAAATAGGTATTGCAGCTAATTTGAAAAATGATAGCGTTTACCCGATCTAGCTCGTCCCCAAATGTACTGAAGGCTTAGGGAAAGCATGGCACTCGATCCGCCATCACCAACCAATCAATGGACGTTTCGACGCGTCATGTGGGCGACGATTGTCCTTGTACTAGTTGCTTTCTGCTTCTGGCTTTTTTATCGGTTTTACCAGGTCGTTTTCGCCTTGTTTTTCGCCATCGTGTTGGGCACGGTGATTAGACCAGTCGTAACCTGGTTGAATCGGCGAGGGCTTCCACGGATTGCGGGAGTCCTGGTTGTTTACCTTCTTCTGCTCGCCTTAATTGTTGGCTTCGTGCTTTTGGTATTCCCGTCCATTGTCGAACAGGGTTCAACGATTTCTGCCGCGGTACCAGGATACTACCAAAGCTTACGCGAGTGGATGACGAATTTCCCCGATCAGTTGATTGCGCAACTAGGCACGTTCTTACCAGTTGCACTGCCAGGTCTGGCGCCGATCGAGCAGACAGGTCAGCAGATGTTGATTTTTGCGGGTCAAGCGGTGGGTTACATCACGTGGGCAGCTAAGGCCGTCTTTATGGTTACGACGATCTTGCTATTGGCCTTTCACTGGACGCTCGATGGACCGCGAACCATCCTATCATTGCTGCAACTTGTTCCAAAAAGCCGGCGCGAAAGCATTAGCGAACTGATTTCGGCAATAGAAGAAAAGGTCGGTTTTTATATTGCCGGACAAGGCGTCCTATGTCTGGTTATCGGCATCTTGTCCCTGGTTACCTATCTACTGATTGGTTTGCCTAATGCCCTGGTGCTGGCGCTCGTGGCGGGGGTGCTGGAGGCAGTTCCGTTGATTGGGCCGTTGCTGGGCGCCATTCCTGCGGGGGTAATTGCCCTATCCATTGCACCATCCAAGTTGATATGGGTGGTCGTCGCCACCCTGGTTATCCAGCAGACGGAAAGTATTTTCCTCGTGCCGCGTGTCATGCGTAAGGCGGTAGGTGTCAATCCGTTCGTCTCGCTGCTGGCGATTTTTGCCTTCAGCTCATTATTCGGTATTGCCGGCGCGCTCATGGCAATTCCCACTGCGGCCATTATTCAGCTGTTACTCGATCGGTTTGTCTTTCATCCTGCAGAGCTGGAGCCAGAAATCTCGTCCGATCGTGATTACGCCAGCCGTCTGCGCTATGAAACCCAGGACCTGGCCCAGGATTTGCGTAAACAGGCACGGCTCGATAAAGGAGGTTCGGACCTCAGGATCAAGCAAATTGATCATGTGATGGATGAAATTGAGGCCATAACTACCGACCTGGACACTCTGCTGGCACAAGACAGGACATCAGGTACACCATGACGAAGCAATTGATAGGGTACGGCACTGCGGTTATGACCACATTGCTGGCTCTGGTGGTGTTCTGGCAATTCCGGATTGTTGTCATCTATGTATTGATCTCGCTCATGCTTGCCGCGGCGCTGCGCCCATTGGCAAACCGCCTGGTCGGACGAAAATTTGTAGTCTGCGCTGCTTGGATACTACTGTACCTGGTTGCCTTGGCCAGTTTTGGCTTCTTACTCGTCCTAACCAGTCAAAGCGCCATCAATGAGATCCAAGTGTTGGCCCAGTCTATGTCGGTTCAGGGTGAATGGGCGCTGCCGCTTTGGCTTAAGGGCTCCACGTTCGAACGATCCCTGATTTCGCGGCTGCCGCCGCCGAGTATGCTTTTTCAGGCGGTAACCGGTAATCAAGGACAGCTTGTCCTGCCGACACTACTTGGTTTTATGCAGGGTATCGGCGGGATTGTGAGCGGCACAGTCATCATCCTTTTCTTGAGCATCTATTGGAGTATCAGCCAGGTACATTTTGAACGACTCTGGCTTTCGCTGCTGCCATCCGGCCAGCGTAAACAGGCGCGCGGTGTGTGGCGGGTAGTCGAGCCTGACCTCGGCGGCTATATACGCAGCCAGGTAATCCAAAGCATCCTGGCTGGGCTGCTGTTAGGCCTCGGGTACTGGCTGCTAGGGTCTCCATACCCGGCAATCCTGGCGCTGGCTGGCGCTCTGGCAAGTTTAATACCCGTCGTTGGGGCTGCCCTGGTGGTCCTGCCTCCACTCCTGGTTGGGTTGTTGACCGGCGTTCAACTTAGCCTGTTTACTGCCCTCTATGCACTCATCGTCATGATTGCCCTGATTGTGTGGGTTAGGCCGCGGCTTTTTAATCGCAAATGGGACAATCCCATTCTAACCATTATTTTGATGATTGCCCTGGCAGACGCTTTTGGCATTATCGGCATCATTTTTACGCCGCCATTATCTGTAGTATGTCAAATTCTGTGGAGCCGGCTGGTCAGTCACCGTCGTGCTTCAGGGGCGGCTGCCCTGGTTTCAGACCTTAAATCACGGCAAGAACACATCTGGACCACGATAGAGGCCATGGATGAACCGCCGCCGCCCCTGGTAACCAGCAGTATGGAGCGGCTGGCTGAATTGATTGTGAAGGCCGAACCCATTCTAGAAGCAGTCCTGCCGGCTGAACCTTCAGAGTAACCACCGCATGTTGTACCTCGGCTTGAGCGGGAAGTGCCCGATGGGCAGTTATTAATAGCGTCTATCACAGGTGTGAAGACTGAAAACTTGCGCCTGATAATTTTTTAGATATTTTTTAGGTCGTATTAAGGACATAGATAGTCCATATTAAATAGGATGGTACTGTAGCCAAACGTTCCAGGTAAAAGGAAGTCTCATGGGGCATATTCGGAATGAAACAATCATCAAGAATGTACAGGTTGATATCCAACCGAACCTCGGATTGGACGGCGATGCCCGCCGGGAAGTTGTGAAAATCCTCAACCATACAATAGCCACTGAAACCGGACTAACGATAAAAACCCGCATTGCCCATTGGAACGTGAGGGGAAGAAGTTACTTTGAACAGCGTGGTTTACTTTCCTCCCAATATGAGCAGCTCAACCAAATTACCGAAAAGCTTGCTGAACGTATTCGGATGCTTGGCGAGATTGCCATTGACGGACTACAGGAGTTCCTCAACAATTTCAAGCTGGATGATCTTCGTAGAGACGCCCCTGATATTAACGAACTTTTGGCAGCCCATGAGGTCGCAATCCGTAGCTTGCGCGAGGATGCCAAAAAATGCTCGGAGGAGCACGGAGATGAAGTCACACGCCAATTTCTAGTGGAAATCCTATTTCAACATGAAAAGATGGCCTGGAATCTCCGTTCTTATTACGAGTCACGACCTTTTTTCGGTGAGAGCCAGGAAGGAAATAATGGATGAATGATAAAAGCCCAAGCCGATAGCATGCCTTCAAAGTGCAAAGGGTATGAACCCGCTTAACCCTCATGACATACGCGGGAAGTTTCCCGACCCTCCCTCCCAAGAAGGAGGTTGGAGCACAAAAAACACACACTGTATATTCCGCTCAACCTATACATACACTAAGGAGTAAAAATGAATATCCTCATATACCTGATCGCTGCTGCTGTAATCGGATGGGTGGCAACTGAAATCATGCATGACCGCTCAAACCTGTTGATCAACATTGTCGTGGCTGTTGTAGGCGCATTCCTGGCCGGCTATTTCCTGAGCCCAATCTTCGGTATCGGGACAATCAACGACGCGATCACCCTTCCCACCATGCTGGTGACGCTGCTGGGTGCCATCATCCTGTTGGCAATCGTCCGCCTCATCCGTCGCGGCCGATAACCTCATTAAATTCCCTTCTTTATGTCAATTACTACTCGGCAATTGACTTGGGGAAATTCAATTAATCAAAAGGAGAAATCTCATGTGGACGATCATCGTCATTCTGTTTGTCTTGTGGTTGCTCGGCGCTTTCGGCGGAAGAGTTTTTTCAGGCTTTCCGAAAACGGGTAATTGGGTTCACACCCTGGTCGTAATCGCGATCATCCTCGTCATATTGAAGCTGCTTGGGGTGATCTAACTTTCTGGGGAAGGATCGGAAAAACCGGGTCAGGTGAAGCGTGAGTGGCGCAATCTAGCCATCATCAAACGTGATCCTCTCCCGGTTTAAACGTTCAGCCGGACAGCATTGCTTTCCGTAACAAAGCTCCTGGCTCCCGATAAACCCTGAATTTCTTAGTACTTGAATCTTCGGCTCAAGCCGTCGCCTGTCGTTTCAATCGTTGTTTGCAAGGACGGTTTTAATGAATAAAAAATCGTTTACCAATACAATCAACATTCGGGTTACAATGAATTCCGGAAATGTTTACCCGTTATCCTGAAAGGAGTTTCCCATGCATACTTGTGAAACCGTGATGACAAAAAATCCCATTTGCTGCCAGCCATCTGATTCAGTAGTGAAAGTGGCCCAATGGATGAAGCGTGAGAATATCGGTTCGATCCCCGTGATCGAAAACGACCAGACGCGAAAATTGGTCGGAATCGTGACGGACCGCGACCTGGCCTTGAAAATTGTCGGCCAGGGATCGGACCCCAAAACGGTTCAAGTAGAGTCGGTTATGACCCATAAGCTGGTGACCTGCCGGCCTGAAGACGATATTCAAAGAGCGTTGGATATGATGTCTGAGCATCAGCTGCGCCGGATTCCCATCGTGAATGACGGGAATAAGATCCTGGGAATTATTGCCCAGGCGGATGTGGCGACACGGGTAAATCGACCCGAAAAAACTGCTGAAATTGTGAAAGACATTTCACAAACCGGTAAGAAGTAAAAGGGAGCTTGATCTGTCGCAACCTGTTAACGAACCTTTTATAAATATCGGTATTGGTGATTTTGACGACAACCTCGTCACGCTTACCTGTTAGCAATCTGCCACCTGGCCAATAACTGGGTGGCAGCCTTTAAGAGGAAAATCCTATGTTTCCAATTGGTGATGATAATAGCTCTCGCAGAACAGTTCCACTGGTCACTTATGCCTTGATCGTGATGAACGTCCTCTTCTTCTTCGTCGAATTAAGTGGAGGCGACGCATTTATTCAAAAATGGGCTTTCGTTCCAAGCCGCTTTCTTGCGAATCCCGGAGGGGATATTCTGACGATCTTCACCTCCATGTTTATGCACGCTGGGTGGGTCCACCTCGGGGGCAACATGCTATACCTGTGGATCTTTGGCGATAATGTGGAAGACCGTTTCGGCCACCTCAAGTTCATCATCTTCTACCTGCTGTGTGGTATTGTGGCAATGTTCGCACAGTTGGCTTTCAGCGCCGGGTCAAATGTGCCAAATTTGGGAGCATCTGGAGCGATCGCCGGAGTGCTCGGGGCTTACATTTTGATGTTCCCGAAGGGAAAAGTCAACGTGCTGATGGGCAGAGGCGTGATCCCTATGTCGGCACTGGTGGTCATTGGGCTTTGGATCGTTCTACAGTTGTTTAGCGGCATTGGTTCGATCGCTGATACAGCTCAGACGGGCGGCGTGGCTTATATGGCGCACATTGGTGGATTTTTGGCGGGGTTAGCGTTGACCTTTGTGCTTGGTGGGAAGCGCGGGACCCCGCAATTAACTCGACAGACATAAATCTGGCCGGTCGTAGCGCATAGTTTCGGCTTACTTCCAGATTCACAGAATGGCATAGGGCTACTGATCGTTGGCGAGCCCTATGCCGTTGTTGAAATTTAACCCGTCTCAGGTTTGTTTTAACGCGGCGAGATGACATGAAATTCATTGCAACAGGTGCGAGCTGATGAGCGCGCAACGATCTATTGGGTAGAAAAAGATTTTGTGTTCTTCCACTTTTAATAGGAATAATATAGGTATTTTTGGGGACAAAGATAGCCGTAAATTCATACTATGGTAGTTGTAAGGTTGTCAATAGTGAAGATCCTCTTTGTTCGGTGAGTATTGCAAAGAGGTATTTCATCGAGAATCAAGGAGGTCTTTCGTGGATACTACATTAATGATCGTTATCGCTGTCGTGATAGTGGTGATCGTTGGTTTTTTCTTAGGCCCGGTTTTTGCACGCCGTCGACATTCACAACGATTACAAAGTAAATTCGGAGCTGAATACGATCACACTGTGCAGACTCTGGGTAACGAGAAGAAAGCTCGAACGGAGCTGGATGAACGGCAAAAACATGTTCAAGGCTTGAATATTAAGCCCCTGACAGTTGCCGACCGTGAGCGTTATCTGGCTAATTGGGCTGCAATCCAATCCAAATTTGTCGACGAACCGGGTCAGGCGATTGGTAATGCCGACCGCCTGATCATGGAAGTTATGCAGATTCGTGCCTATCCAGTCTCAGATTTTGAGCAGCGGGCAGCCGATATCTCAGTTAGTTATCCTGCATTAGTGAGTAATTACCGCGCTGCTCGTGAAATAGCAATAAAAAACGAGCAGCACCAGGCAAATACTGAAGAATTAAGGCAGGCGTTGATTCATTATCGGTCGCTGTTTGAGGAACTCCTTGGGACAGAGACAGATACCGTAAAGGAGAATTAGAGATGGATGACCAAATTTATAAAAACCCTGACGAAACCTCAGAAATAATTGGGGAAATCGATAGAGACACAAACCCCCAAACATTAAAATCGGATTCTTTTGCCGACAGAACCCCGGTGGATGAGGCTCTTATCAATGATACGCCCATGGGTGGGACTGTTGCATCCGTAGAACCACTGAGTGGACCTCTTCCGGATGAAATTCAGATGTTTGAGACTCCCAACCAGGAGATTCCGATGGGCGGGACTATTGCTGCAGTAGGTCCGATGGACCAACCAGTTGGCGCCGCCGTACTAATCGAAGAAGTGGTCATAACGCCCCCTTAGGTCGTAGTATCTACCCCCGACGAGACCTGGGAGAGCAAGATTAGCGATCTCAATCCTTGCGATGATCCAATGGACGAGATGCTCCGGCAAAAGGAACATGTCGCAACGACCGGCGGGTTGGCGAATTAGCGTAACCGCAAAGCACGAAAAGTTTTTCAGTGGCAAAAGACCTGACCAGGATTCCTTGGCCAGGTCTTATCTGTCTTGAGGTTTTCTAGTGAGGTGAAACCGGAATAAGATTCTGATAGGGTTTTAATAGATTCAATTAGGGACATGAATAGCTCCTTTCGTATAGGATGGTAGAAGTGCGAGAACTACCTATGGAAAGGAAGGTCCTTATGAAAAGGGAAGTAGGTTTATGGATTGATCATCGCAAAGCGGTGATTGTGACAATTGAAAATGAGGTCGAAGTCATCCGTGAAATTCGATCAAATCTGGAGAAGCATGTCCGGTTTTCAACGGGTACCCGGGCGAAAGGTCCCAATGCTCCAAAGGCTTCAACCGCGGAGGATATGCGGGATCGGCAGTTTAATGATCACCTGGGTAATTATTACGATGGGATCATTTCCTTTATTCGTGGTGCTGAAGCCATTTGGATATTTGGTCCTGGAGAGGCAAAAGTTGAATTCAAAAGTCACCTTATACGTGGAGGCCTCGAAGGAATAATCGTTGGAATTGACACCGTTGATAAGATGACGGACCACCAGATTTCGGCCAAAGTCCGAGAGCATTTTCTAAGATAAGAAGGAATACGATGGCAGACAAAAAAGTAATGGTAGTCAAGCCAGAAAAGCTGGTCAAATCGGAAAAGTCAGTAAAACCGGAAAAGTCAGTCAAGCCAGAAAAGCTGGTCAAACCGGAAAAGTTGGTCAAGCCAGAAAAGCTGGTCAAACCGGAAAAGTTAGTCAAGCCAGAAAAGCTGGTCAAACCGGAAAAGTCAGTCAAGCCAGAAAGGAAACGGTTATCTAAAGGAATGCGCACGCACAACAGGCGGTTGAAGAAAGAAGCCCGCCATCCAAGTGTTGTTACTGGCTAGCGTTCCACTTGCCCAATAAATGAAGCCAGATCATTTTCGCATTGTGTTTTCGGGCGATTCTTATTTTTAATTTCTCGGAGAGTCGCTATGGAACATTTTTACATTCAAAGGTTTCACGAATGCAGCTTATAATGCTGCCAAACGCGCAGGTTGCAATCGCATTGTGGTTTATCGTGACCTTGAATAGAAATGTGCATTTAGTAACAGGGCTTTTTCCAAAGAAAATGTCCAGCAAACTCAAATTCTAAGAAGGATATCCGATGAATACCAATAATCGCAACCACCGCGGCATTTTAAAGGAAATTGCTCATCGGGCAATGCTTGAGCGAGGTTTTCTACCGGATTTTTCAACTGAAGCACTGGCTGAACTTGAAACGCTTAAGGCAGCTCAATTAAAAACCAGCGAGGCGGCCAAAGTTCCGGTTGAAATTCGAGATATGCGGGACCTCCTCTGGTCTTCGATCGACAACGATGACTCGCTCGACTTGGATCAACTTACGACGGCCGAGGTAATGCCTTCCAATAAGGTGAAAATCTTTGTTGCCATCGCAGATGTGGCATATTCCATTCTGGATGGATCAGCGATTGATCAACATGCGCGCAATAATACAACCTCGGTTTATACAGCCGCTGAGATCTTCCCGATGCTGCCGGAAAAGGTGTCGACTGACATTACATCCCTAAATTTCAATCAGGATCGCCTTTCCATCGTCGTTGAAATGGTAGTCAACGCCGACGGAGAAATTGAAAATCCCAACATTTTCCATGCCTGGGTGCATAATCGAGCAAAACTTGCATATAACAGCGTGGCGGCCTGGCTGGAGAAGAATGGCGATATCCCTATAGCCATAACCGCGGTCCAAGGTCTGGCCGAAAATCTCAAATTTCAGGATCAAGCAGCCCAAAGGTTGAAGAATTTGCGGCATGTGCATGGCGCCCTTGTCCTGGACACCATTGAGGCCAAACTGGTGTTTGACGGTGATCAAATTCAGGCACTCGATGTTGATGAAAAGAATCGGGCGAAAGAAATTATTGAGGATTTCATGATAGCGACCAATGGCGTGACCGCCCGCTTTCTTTCAGCCAGGAATTTCCCATCGATCCGCCGTGTTGTTCGAACCCCCAAACGATGGGAGCGGATTGTCGAAATTGCCGCAGATCTTGACTACAAGCTTCCTCAACTCCCTGATTCAAAAGCGCTGGAGGAATTCCTTGTCAAACAAAAGGCGGCTGATCCACTGCGCTTCCCGGACTTGTCTTTGGCTGTGATCAAGTTGTTGGGCGCTGGCGAATATGTTGCAGAGCTACCAGATGGGAATGTGCCTGGTCACTTTGGTCTGGCAGTAAAGGACTATGGACATTCCACCGCCCCGAATCGGCGTTACCCCGACTTGCTCACCCAACGCTTACTTAAAGCGGCACTCGAAGGTAAGCCCGTGCCCTATGGTAAAGAAGAACTGGATGCTTTAGCAGCGCATTGTACCAAGGCGGAGGATGTGGCCAATAAGGTTGAACGCCAAGTTGAAAAATCTGCGGCAGCGCTGTTGCTCGAGACTAGAATCGGAGAAAAGTTTGATTCGATTGTCACCGGTGCATCCGAGAAAGGCACTTGGGTACGGTTGCTTTCAGTCCCGGTTGAAGGGAAGGTAGTGCAAGGGTTCGAAGGTCTG
>MGMG01000080.1 GCA_001796355.1 Chloroflexi bacterium GWB2_54_36
GCGCAATCGCGGCGATGTTGTAACGCCACTTATTCGTCCAGAGGAGCGAAAGCGACCCCGCAATCACCAGAACCAGCGGAATAAAATTAGTCCACGCAGCCATTTAGAATACACCCCTGCCACTCAAAAGGGTGATCAGCAGTGCAAGCAGGACGAATGCCCACATCATGCCACCCTCCCCCTCGAATAGGACCGTTGCAAAGCTGACCAACTGCCGCAATCCGCGATAAATAAGCCATAAAAAATCATAGAACCAGGTAAGGCGGTGAGAACGCGCCAGAAATTGGCCTGCCCCTCGCAGCAATTTGGCTGGCCAGGTGTTGGCCGAAAGAAATGCCATCCCGCCGGAAGCGAACCACCAGCTTATAACACCAATTGTCGCAGCCAGGGCAGTTGTAAGGACCGCTGGCAGCCATTGCATAGCATTTATCCCACCGGGCAATCCAAAAACAGCCGCCAGCCATCCGCTCAGGACCACCAGCACCAGACCAAAGGGATAAATACCGCGAACCCAGCCGTCCAGTTCATTGAAATCTTCAGCCAGCCGGGTGCCATGCCGCACATACCCGACCAGAAGCATCGCAATCGATAAAATAATGATGAGTTCACCCAGGTTGAGAGGGATAGTCACCAACCCGGCCCATCCGCTGGCGGCCGGAGTGAAAGGCAACCCGGATAAAGCCAGAGCTCCAAGCAGTGGCAAAACAATCAAACCCCGCGTCCTCGCAGAGTACAAAAATAACCCCATACCGCTGGTGACCATCAACAATCCCCAGGCAAGCGATGCCAGGGGCTGTCCTTGCAAAACGCAGATAAATGACAGGCCAGAAAGCACCAGCAACCAGTATGGTCGCCCCTGAATTTCATTGCGCGCGGTCAACCACATCACAGCCGCATGCAGGATTGCGAAAACCGTGATTACATATAAAGGCAGCTGCCAGGCAGCCGGTACGCCTGTTTGGGGAAACCGCGCCAGGGCGGCCAGTCCGGCGGTGTGCGCCGCGAGACGATTAAAAGAGACCAGTCCGCGTTGGAAGAGAAAATCCTCGGTGTACGGGGTGTTGAGCGGCAAAAGCCCCAACCGCAAACCGATGGACAGTAACACCAGCAAGCTGGCTTGCGGGAGCATGGTATCAAATGTAAGTGGACCGCCATCGACGCGTTGAACTGCCAAGGCGCTGATTAGCAAGAAGGAACTGATGGTACGTACGACAAAAGCCATCACGCCGCTGGAGGTATATTTCCAGGCGCGTGAAAGGCGCATCACCATCAGCAAATCCAGGATATCTAACGTTACCCAGGCCAGTAAGAGAGCCAGGGGTGTCTGTGCCAAAACCGCAGCGATCCCAGCTGCGGCTATGACCAGGTTGGCAGCCCAGGTAGCCGGGTTGCTGTTAAGCCGGAGGCGGGCAGCCGCGGTCATTAATACGGCTAATTCAGCGCTGATTAAGCTGAAAGCGTACACCCACGATATCGAATCCCAACCCAGGCGGATGGCATCGGCGTTTTCCGGGTCAAACGGGCGCCACGGGGTTATCGCAAAATCCTGCGGCCTGTACCAGTTTAGCGCCAGCACCCCTCCCCACGTAACGAGAGCCATTAAAACGGCTGTCAACCAGGCATAGCCGGTTCCCCGCGGTAAATAACGCAAAATATAAACCGCAAAAGCAGTGATCACGAGAAGTGCAAGCGGTAAAATGGCCAGCATATAGAATTTAGATTAAATGCTCGAAAGGCTTGCGGCGGATAAACTTGCCTGATCCAGCCTGACCGTGCCATTCTTTTCCATCGACGATCAATTTGCCACGCAGGAAAACCTTATCAACCGCCCCGGTCAATTGCCAGCCCTCGTACAAATTGTAGTCCGTGCGTTGATGGGAGTGGGCGACCCCGTAGTGGATATGCTGATTAGGATCGAGAATGAGGATGTCTGCGTCGGCGCCTGGAGTAAGGCTGCCTTTGCGCGGGTACATGCCAAATATTTTGGCCGGGTTGGTGCTGGTCAGCTCGACAAACTTGTTTGGCGTGATTCGGCCGGTCGCGACTGCTGTGCTCCAGAATACCAGCATCCGGTCGCCAACGCCCGGCAGCCCGTTTGGGATTTTTGTAAAATCTTCTTTGCCAAGTTCCTTGCCGGGAATCGCTACCGCCTTACCTTCGTACAGGATGGGCTTGGCGCCATCGTAAAAAAACGGGCAGTGATCGGTTGACAGAACCTGGATCGTGCCGTCTTCGAGCCCTTCCCACAGGCGCTGCTGATCGGTTCCCGATCGTACCGGTGGTGAACAGATAAATTTTGCGCCGTCGGGCTGCGCCAGGTTGTCTTCCGAAAAGAAGAGGTACTGCGGGCAAGTTTCACCCATGACCGGCAGACCCTGTTCGCGGGCGTAGGACAGCATGTCCACCTCGCCGGCAGCGTTCATGTGAACGATATACAGAGGTGCCTCACTTTCGGCAGCCAGCGACGCCGACCGCAGGACAGCCTCAACCGCACCCCAGGCCGGCCGGGTGCGCGCGTGCCAGACCGGTTCGACATGATGCTGCGCCAGGGCTTCCGCCACCAGCATATCGATCACATCCCCGTTTTCAGCATGCACCAAAGTCAACAATCCATACTTCTTGGCGGTGCGAAGAACCCGCAGAATCTGGTCGTCCCTCAACCGTAGGCGGTTGTTATAAGCCGTGAAAACCTTGAGGCTGGTGATTCCCTGCGCGACCAGCCCCGGGATTTCGGCTTCCACCTGTTCGTCCAGCCGGCTGATATTCATGTGAAAACCAAAATCGACGGCTGCCTTTAGGTCAGCTTTGGCATGCCAGGCATCCACGCAAGCCTGCAGCGGCGCAAAGTCTTGCGAGATGAAATCAATAACCGTGGTGGTTCCGCCAAAAGCCGCGGCTTTGTGACCGGTGTAGTGATCATCCGATGAAACCGTGCCAAACATCGGCAGATCGAAATGGGTGTGAACATCCACCCCGCCGGGCATGACATATTTGTCAACCGCATTGATCACCTGCGCTCCCGCAGGAATGGCCAGGTCCGTACCGATGGCTTTAATCTGCTCGCCTTCGACCAGAATATCGGCCTGGTAAGTGTCGGAAGCAGTCAGGATGGTTCCGGATTGGATGACGACGGTCATGAGATTCCTCGATAATGAAGCATGTCAAACATTATCCCAGTCTGAGAATTGTTCGTGAATTTTATCAAACCCGCCCAGCATTGCCAGCACCAGTGGGTCAAGTTGAAATTGATCTTCCGGCAGCTCGGCAGCACCATAATCGCCACTGCACATGGCACGTTCGCGCAGCGATTGCCACAGCAGCGCCCGCTCCTCATCCCGTACGACCAGATCTTTAACGATCTGAGCCTGATGCAAAAGCTCGCCGGTCGTGTAGAGAAAAGTAATCCGCCGCCATTGGTCAGCCTGCACGGGATGTGGTAAAGCCTGTAGTGGTCCGAGTTGGATCTTGTAATATTCCTCGCCGGCACGTGGGTGATCGGGTTCATCGCGGATCAATTCCGCCCGGGTGGTCAGCTCATGCCCGCGCACCGAAGCGATGAAATTAATGCGCCAGCGTTCCTGCTCGCCAAAACCGGCTGTCTGGTAAAAGGCCAGGTAATCCACCGCCACCACTTTCGGCGCAGATTTAAGCGGTATCCGATACCAACCAAGAACCCGGGCAATTTCCAGGTCGCGCGGATTGGTAACGACCACAACGAGGATTAGCGCAGTCGGTTCAAGCTGCAGCGTCATCGTTCACCTTGATAAGGAGAATCATGATTTTATTATTATAGCCCGATTAGGTTGAGACGTTTTCCGTGCGGCCTTGGCCAATATGCAGACGCGTGAGGTATTTCACGACACATCCGTATCGCAATCAACCCCCACCTAACCTCTCCCTGCAAAGGGTAAGGAATTCCTCTCCCCAATGGGGAGAGGCAAGGTGAGGGTGTTCTAACTGGTTAATAATCGTTAAGCAACGCCAGCGCGCTGGTTGAACTCGGTAATCAGCGCGTCGATCTCGTCTGCCTGGCTGCGATAGCCGCTCCAGTAATCCGGGTCATACCATTGCGCCTGAATCTCATCATAGGTGCGGCCCTGCTGCTCGACCCAGGTGTAGTACTTCAAATTGTGAATGCGCTTGCGATCCTCGTAGGACAGCTCCAGCAAATTGTCGGTGCGCTCGCCGTGCAGGTCGCGCGCAAATGTTTCTGCGGCGTCAAAGGCAGTAAACTCGCCCATCTCCTGGCGATACTCGCCGATGCGGCTCGAATACAACTCCATCGAGTCGGTGAAGACCACAAAGACCACATCGTTCTCACCCATTTCGTAATACTTGGCCATTTTGATGGCTGAGAGCATGTTGGCAATGCCCGAAAAGCCAAGCAGGTCCAAGTTGGCTGTCACGGCTTCGGGGACGCCTTTGCGCACCAGGTACTCGCGGCCAACTTTTTCGTTGAACAGGCGAGCGATGTTGACCACGGCATTGTCGTCGATGGCAACCACCATGTCGGTTTCTTTGACATTATGCACCCACGGCACATGCTTGTCGCCGATGCCCTCGATGCGGTGTGCGCCAAAGCCGTTGCGCAGCAGCGTCGGGCACTGCAAAGCTTCGCTGGCAACCGTTTTACTGCCCGGGAAAACCGATTTCAAGTACTCGCCGCAGGCGATGGTACCGGCTGAACCAGTGGTCAGCGCCACGCCCCGGAAGTTATCCTTGGGACCCAATTCGCGTTTGAGCACTTCTTCGATCGCATGTCCAGTGACGTTGTAATGCCACAAATAATTGCCAAACTCTTCGAACTGGTTGAAAATGACCAGGTCCTGCCCGGAGCGCCGTAATTCCCAGCACTTATCGAAGATTTCCTTGACATTGGATTCTGACCCGGGGGTGGCAATCACCTCACCGGCAATCTTTTCCAGCCACTCGAAGCGTTCCCGACTCATCCCTTCCGGTAAAATGGCGATGGATTGGCAGCCAAGCAGCGCTGAATCGTAAGCGCCGCCGCGGCAATAGTTGCCGGTGGACGGCCAAACCGCTTTCTGAGTCGCCGGGTCAAACTGACCAGTCACCAGGCGCGGAACCAGGCAGCCAAAGGCCGCTCCAACTTTGTGCGCTCCGGTGGGAAACCATTTGCCCACCAGGCCGATAATACGGGCCGGCGTTCCGGTTAAACTGGAAGGCAGTTCGAAATAATTCACTCCGCCAAATCCACCGCCGCGTGCTTTAGGCTCGTTTTTCCAGGAAATGCGAAATAAATTGCGCGGGTGGATATCCCACAAACCAATCGAACCCAATTCTTCTTTAACTTTTGCAGGAATCAGGTCTGGATTTTTCATCTGGGCGAAAGTCGGGATCACGATTTTACGCTCTTTCACCCGCTGGATCGCCCGGTCGCGGTGCTCAGGGTAAATCGTCAGGTCAATTTTAGCCATTATAAGTTTTCTCCTGTTAATTTAGTTTCATCTGTATGGAAGTCATCCGGTTTCTGGCTGACAATGTACAAAGGCCGGCCCTTGACTTCGTCATAAATTCGCCCGATGTACTCGCCCAGTATTCCAAGCGAGATTAATTGCACGCCGCCAAGGAAGAGAACCGCCAGCAGCGTGGATGCCTGCCCAAAGAACGCCTGCGATTGCATGGCGCGCAAGACAGCAACAACCGGGATGGCTAAAATCGCCAATCCGGCGGTGATGAAGCCAACATAAGTTGCCAGTTGCAAGGGGAAATACGAAAAACCGGTGATGGCGTTCAACGCCAGTTTGAACATCTTCTTGAACGGGTATTTAGTCTCCCCGCCGAAGCGCGCCGCCCGGTTGTAGGTGACGCCAACCTGATTAAAGCCCACCCAGGCCGACATGCCGCGCAGGAAACGGTGATGTTCCCGCATACTGTTCATCACGTTGACTACTTTGCGGTCCATCAGGCGGAAATCACCGCTATCCAGCGGGATCTTAACATCAGTGATGCTGTAAATAATGCGGTAAAACAGCGAAGCGGTAAATTTCTTGAACCACGACTCACCTTCCCGTTCGGCGCGCACCGCAAATACCACTTCGGCCCCTTCGCGCCATTTAGCTATCATCTCCAGGATCACTTCCGGCGGGTCCTGCAAGTCTGCGTCGATAATGACCACCGCCTGTCCGCGCGAATAATCCAACCCGGCGGTAACGGCGATCTGGTGCCCAAAATTGCGCGCAAACATCACTGGGCGAATGCGTTTGTCGCTGGCAGCCAGGCGGCGAATGATCTCCGGCGAGGCGTCCCGCGAACCGTCATTGACCAGAACCAGTTCCCAAGGTTCATGCGTCTGGTCCATCACCTCGCTAATGCGCCGGTGAAGTTCATCCAGGCAACATTCCTCGTTGTAAATCGGGGCGATGATCGAAAATGTGGGTTCCATGTGGCAGACCTTCTTTCAAAGGGCAAACAGGGTGAATAGAGCGGTTTAGATTCCCAGGTGTTTTTTTAATGCCGTCAGCGTTGGCAGGATCACTGGAGCCTCGTTGACCGACTTCAAAGCAGCGCGAATATCCTTCAACCCGCTACCGGTATTGATGACCAGAACCGGGTCGTCCGGCCCAATTTTACCCTCTCGGACCGCTTTTTTCAGTCCCGCAAAGGCAGCTGCGCCGGCAGGCTCGGCAAAAATGCCAGTCTTGCCAATTTCACCGATGGCGGCGATGATTTCCTCATCGGTAACGGTCAGGTATTCACCGCCCGTATCGCGTGCGGCACGCACGGCGCGGATGCCGTCGCGCGGTAAATCAACCGAGATACTGTCGGCAATGGTCGTCGCCTGCACCGGAATGATCTCTTCGCTGCCGGAAAAAAACGCATTGGCAATAGCCGCAGACTTGTCCGATTGGATGCCAAAGATACGCGGCATGCAGTCCAGCCATCCCAAAACGTGCAGATCCTTAAAACCCTTATGCAACCCTGAGATGATATTCCCGTCGCCGACCGATACAAACAGGTTTAGCGGCGCATACTTCTGAGGGAGATAGAGCAATAGTCTTTCCCAGATTTCAAAGGCACCAGTTTTTTTGCCTTCAGCGGTAAAGGGGTTATAACCCGTATTGCGGCAGTACCAACCGAACTCGTTGGACGCCTGAATAGTCAGATCGAAGGCGGCATCATAGTTGCCATCCACCAGGATGACCTGAGCTCCGAACACCAGCAATTGGGCAATTTTAGCCTGCGGCGCACTTTTTGGGGCAAAAATGACGGCTTTATGGCCAACTGCAGTTGCCATGCCCGCCAGAGCTGCCCCGGCATTTCCGGTCGAGGCGGTCACGGTAACTTCAGCGCCAATTTCCAGCGCGCGCGCCACCACTACTGCCGATGCGCGATCTTTGTACGACGCGGTCGGGTTGCGTCCCTCATCCTTGATCCAAAGATTTTTCAGTCCCAGCGGCTGCGCCAGGCTGTCAACCTTATAAATAGGCGTCCATCCGGCGGTATGGATCGGCGTACCTTCACCGCCAGGGTCGCTGACCGGCAGCAACGGCAGGTAACGCCACAGGGACGGTTCGGTTCGCGTGGTGATGTCATTGATTTGGTAACGCTGCCGGATGGCGGCAAAATCCAGCACCACATCCAGGTTGCCACCGTCTCTTGGGCAGGTGTAGGTCACTTGACTGGGCGCATACTCGGTCTGGCACAGCGAGCAGCGGTACCCAATAAATTCACTCATGCTTTTGCCTATTCATTCTCAAAAGGAATGCCAAGCGCTGCCGGCGGCGTGGTGCGCATGGCGCGCAGCACCTTCGCAATAAGACGCCGCACCTCTTCCGGCAAGCCAGCCAGCGTCCGATCCACCCATTCTGAATTACCAAGATTAACCAACAACAGCGTCAGGATCATAAGCGGGAAGGGTGCAACCTGCAGCACCTGTGACGGGATGTTTGGCAGCGACGGCTGCAACACCAGTCCCAACCACTGCAGCAGCACAAACAAGTAAGCGCCAAAAGCTGCTCGCAGTGGGTTCCAACCACCGAAAATGGTGATTGCCAGGGCAATCCAGCCGATGCCGTCCAAACCGGTGATGGTGCCTTTCCAGCCAACTTTGACACTCAATGAGTACATCGGTCCGGCCAATCCCACCAGCGCGCCGCCAATGATGGTGTAGATATACCGTAAGCGGTTGACATTCGCGCCGCGCACATAAGCAGTTGCCGGTTGTTCGCCAATCCCCTGCAGCATCAAGCCGGGACGGGTTTTGAACACAAAGATATAAGCCACAGCGATCAGGATATAACTGGAATACACCAGAATATCCTGGCGGAAGAACAGCACCCCAACCACGGGGATATCCGCCAGCACAGGAATGGGTAGCGATGGCACGCGCGGCCCGGATAGTCCCATGTATGGGTTGCCAAGAAAATACGACAGATCGCGGCTCATCAATGCCAGCACAAAACCCACAGCCACCTGCGACTGTTTGAGCGCGATACTGCTGAAAGCAACAATCAACGAAACAAATGCGCCAATCAGCGCGCCCACCAAAAAGCCAAGCAGCAGGCTTCCAGTGGTGACCGAGGTGGCAAAACCCGCCATTGCAGTAAGCAGGATCAGACCATTAATCGAAAGGTTGGTGATGCCTGCCCGCTCGGTGATGGTTTCACCAATGGCAGCAAAAACCACCGGCGCCGCTGACGCTAAAATTCCTGCTAAACCTACCAGGGTGTTATTGTCCATGGTTTATTTCACCTTCTTGGCCGTCAGCCGGCGGCGGACACCGTCCATCATCAGGACGAAAAGCACCAGCGCGCCTTGCAGGACGCCGGAAAGTGTCGAGTCTAGTTTTAGTACAATGGGGAGTTGAATGCTGCCAATATTCAGAGCGGCAAAAAAGAGCGCCACCGGGGCAGCCCACAACGCCTGGTAATTGATCAACATGGCAACCATCAACCCAAGGAAACCGTAACCCGATGAAATGGCCGGGATCAGCCGGTGATAAACCGCCAGCACCTGGGTGGCGCCGGCCAGACCAGCGAATGCGCCGCAAATGAAAAAGGCGGACATCATATATTTGCCAGTCGGAATACCAATGACAAAAGCGGCCCGGCCGTTCTTACCGACCGCCTTCAGTCGAAGTCCAAAATAAGTCCCCTGCAATATCAGATAAACGATGGCGATGCCGATCAGACCGATCCCGAGCGACCACCAGCTCATACGCAGTCCTTCCACTTGCGGCAACCACAGCAGGTTGTCAAAAGGTACGGTACCGCTCATCGAACCCACTCCCGGGCGTTTCCACGGGCCAAAGATGAGCCAGATGGTTAATGCGGTGGCGACAAAGTTCAAACCAAGCCCGCCAAAAATCTCATTTACTCCGCCGTAGATTTTCAACAATCCGGTCAGCGACGCCCAGATCATGCCGCCAAGGATGCCAGCCAGGAAGCCGATGAGAATAATCAGGGTTGGCGACAAGCTGGTGTCCTGCAGCAGACGCAGCGCCCAGGTGGTGAAGATGGCGCCCAGCGTGATCTGACCCTCGATACCAATGTTCCATAAGCCGGCGGCAAAGGTCAGCAGCAGCCCAGACGTGGCCAGCAGCAGCGGAATCCAGGCTACGATGACATCCGAAATTTTACCGGTCGATCCGACTGACCCGGTAAAAATCAACTTGAAGGCTTCCAGCGGCGGCGCTTTGGCTAGCAGCATCACCACGGTGGTGAAAATCAAAGCGGCCACAATAGCCAGAATTTGGAAACCAAATTTAAATCCAGCGGAAGACTTGTTCAACACTGGAACCCTTTCCCGCCGATTAATTGCCCAAGCTGATCCACGGTAGTCGCGGCAGCATCTAGCGGCTGAGAGACTTTGCCATTATAGAAAACCAGAATACGGTCGCTGTAATGCAGCACCTCTTCCAGGTCGGCCGAAATAAACACAATGCAGGTTTTTTGCTTGCAGCGATCTTTCAACTGGCTCCAGATCCAGATCGATGATTCGATATCCAGCCCGCGGGTGGGATGCTCCAATAAAAGCAGCCTCAAAGGTGTACGCAGCATTGCCAGCAGCGCCCGCTGCTGATTACCGCCAGAAAGCGCTTCGACGCGGGTAACCGGTTCACCTTTGATGTTAAAAGTATTAATGCGCTCGCGGCTGATGGTTACGGCCTTCTCACGATCGATGAAAAAGCCGGATTGATCTTCGCTTAAGATGAAATGCTCGGTAATCGATAGCCCGGGAATCAGCCCCTCTTCCATGCGCGAGGCTGGGACGTATGAAATTCCTGCATCCTGGAAGGAGTGATAGGGTTTGCCAGTCAGGCGTTTTCCACTCAGGCGTAAATCGCCGCCGACCGGGCGCATCAATCCCGCCAGCGCGCGCAGGAATTGGCGCTGTCCGGATCCTTCCATACCCGCCAGGCCAATCACTTCACCGCAGTTGACGGTCAAATTTGCATTTCGGATTTGAATGCGGTTGTCTTCGATCGACAAGTTGGAGATCTCCATCGCTGGTTCGCAGTTTTCCAGTCGGGTCTTTTCATCCAGGCTGATAACTTTGCCGAACATCATCTCAACCAGGTTATCGGTGTTATAGGGCGGAGCGGTTTCACCGACCAGGCTGCCCTGGCGAAATACCGCAATTTTATGGCAAAGGCCTTCGACGTCTTCCAGCTTGTGCGAGACGAAGATGATAACCATGCCTTGTTCGGCTAATTTCTTCAATGTTTCGAATAATTTTTCTTTTTGGCTGGCGCTAATCCCGGTGGTGGGCTCGTCCAAAATCAAGACCCGCGCTCCGAGCCACAAAAGCCGAAGAATTTCAAGCTGCTGGCGCTCGCCTACTGTCAAACTATCTACATATGTTTCTGGATCGAGATTAAAACCAAATTGCGCTTGCAGTTCCTTAAGCGACTTGCTCACCTCGCGGCGGTTGGGAAATAGCCCGCCATCATGACCGATGAGCATGTTGTCCACAATCTTCATCGGCGGAAAATCCAACGGATCCTGGTGCAACATGCCGATGCCGTGTCTGATCGCGTCGGATGGAGTGTTGATGCGCACCGCTTTGCCATCCAGTAATATGTCACCCGAGTCAGCCTGAATGAACCCAGAAAGCACCTTCATCAATGTGCTCTTGCCGGCTCCGTTTTCTCCCAGAATACCCTGGATGACGCCGGATTTTATACTTATCGAGATGTCATTATTGGCGTGGACAACGCCGAACGATTTATGAATATGTACCAGTTCAACATTCATTCAGGTCTCTTAGCTGCAGATATCATTGTCTAAATGCGAAACACGACCAGCCTGAGTTAACGATAACTTGTACCATTTGCAGGAGTGCATTAATTCCATCCGTGAACCAAAATCCCGGTTTGAACGGATCGTAATTTGACTGGAGGGGCGAGATTTCCGTTCGCCCCTCCGGGTTGTATCTGAAACCGAGATCATTTAATGACCTCGGCTTGGGAATCGATTACTGAGCAGAAACGCTCTGGCCTTCCATGCCCTCGAGCAGTTGCGGCAGATACCAGACCTGTACGTCGGTAGCAACTTCGCCGTCCGCCAGGTAAGCGGTGCCGTCCTGCAGGTTGAGCGGGCCAGTCCATAAGTTCAAACCGCCAGCCAATTCAGCAATGAAGGCGTCCAGGCTCGTGGCAGCTTCAGCAGACAGGGCAGCGCCCTTCTGGAAACCAACCGGGCTGGTGTCAACATTGTTGATGTCTGTCCAGTCGGGGGCCAGCCATTCAAAGTAGGATGCAAAGGCGCCGTCTTTGACAGCCTGAGCCTGTTTCAGGTATACCGGGCCCCAGTTGAAGTAAGGAACACCCAGACAGACTTCTTTACTTTCCTCGCAAGCCGCGACATAGTCGTAAGGCACTGCCCAGGCATCTTTGCCAGCGGCCTTCGCCTTGCCAGCCTGCACCAGACCTTCGGTGGTGTCGATGCCAGAGATGACCACATCGTATCCGCTATTCAAGAAGTCATCGGCAACCTGGGTAGGATCAGAGGTGAAACCGGGGATATTGAACCAGAAACCAATCCAGGTGACTTTGAAGCTCAGGTCGGCTGCGCTCATTCCGGCGTAGTTTTCATAGCAGTACTTGGCGCCGAGGTAAGCCGAGGAGGCCAGGCGGCGGGTCTCGTCATTGATTAGCGGTCCAAGATAACCAACTTTACCGGTTTTGGTAGTCAAAGCAGCCGCGCAGCCTGCGATCATCTTGCCGTATTCCATGCGGCCGAAGGAGTTACCGAACAGCGGCATTTCGACGTAATTCACGCCGTCTTTCCAGGAAGAATCACCGGAAGCATGAATGGTCGGGACATCCGGGTGGGCTTGGGCAAATTCAACTGCCGCATCTTTCATGTCATCGGAGTTGAAAATGATGAGCTTAGCACCCTTGGAGAGCAAATCTTCGGCCAGTTGAGCCGGAGTGGTGCCGGGGCGATCGGCGGAATTAACCTTGTCGATGTAGATCATCTTGGCGCCGGGCAGGTTTTCTTCAACATATAACCCGCCCTCATAGTGGGCCTGGCTGTAGCCATGATCATTGTACGGGCCGACCATCAGCATGCCGAAGATAAATTCCTCAGGGGCAGGAACATCGGTTGCAGCCGGAGCAGCGGGGACATCCGTCGCTGCCGGAGCAGCAGGGACATCGGTTGCGGCGGGGGCAGCAGGTTCTTCAGTCGCTGCCGGAGCAGCGGGTTGGCAGGCAGCCAGCAGCATGGCAGCTACCAGCAAAAGGCTTGCAAACAACCACAGACGTTTCATTTCTCCTCCAAACTTTTCTCTAGAAAGGGTAAATGGGATTGGGGCAACACAGGGCGTATTCCTGTGATGTTGCTGAAACGAACCGGATACATAGGGGCAATCTGACGCACCTCCTTCTATCTCTCGGTTAAAACCTTTTGGCATTCCCGCTAAATAACACAACACTCCAGATCGGCGGGCGAACCTGGAACCATGGTTTATTTTACTAGAAGCTGATGGATTTTCGAAAGACGGGGCTGTTAATAACCTTAAAAAACAGCCCCATCCCCATATTTTAAGGTTACGGAACGATCCAGGTTCCGGTTTCGCCGCGCAGCGCCCGGCTTAAATTCTCCGGGTTGGTGATGATGGCAGCTTTTCCACCGCTTTCAAGGAAGCGCAAGATTGCCTGGACCTTGGGAAGCATGGAGCCTTTGGCAAAGTGGCCTTCTTCGATGTATTTCTTGGCTTCAGCCACGGTCAATCTGTCCAGCCATTTCTGGTCAGGCTTGTTGAAATTGATGGCAACTTTCTCGACTGCGGTGCTGATAATGAACATATCAGCATTGATCAAGGTAGCCAATACGGATGAACCGAAATCCTTATCGATCACCGCTTCCACGCCTACCAGATCGCCATTTTCCTTGCGGATGACCGGTATACCGCCGCCGCCCACGCCAATGACCACAAATCCGTCGTCGATCAGTTTGCGAATAGCTTCCGCTTCCACGATTTCGCTGGGGATCGGGGAGGCAACTACCCGCCGCCAACCGCGTCCGGCATCTTCGACCACATTCCAACCTTCTTTGGCCTGTTTCTCTTTGGCCATTTTCTCGTCCATGAAGGAACCGATCGGTTTGGTCGGGTTCTGGAAAGCCTTGTCGCTGCGGTCAACCACCGTTTGGGTAACCACAGCAACAGCCTTTTTGTCCATTTTGCGAGTTCTGAACTCGTTGTGCAGCGCCTGGACGAACATATAACCAATCGCGCCCTGAGTGTCAGCGCCGCAATAGTCCAGCGGAACTTCGTGTAATTCATTCCGCGCAATTTCCGACCGGCGCAGGATGAAACCCACCTGGGGGCCATTACCGTGGGTCACAACGACATCATAACCTGCGGAAATCATATCAGCGATGTGGTGCATCGATTCAGCACCTGCCTGGTACTGGTCAGGAACGGTCTGATGTTTGGCATCCTTGATCAGGGAGTTCCCGCCAACTGCAACGACTACTACACCTTTTTTTTCCATTGTCCAATCTTCTCTCTTTGCAAAATATCAAAATGGTTCTGGGGTAAATTCCTACCCCATTGTTAAGGCCATGACCGCATTTTGAGCATGCATGCGGTTCTCAGCTTCGTCAAAGACCACTGACTGCGGTCCGTCCATAACCTCGTTGGTTACTTCGACATCGCGGTCAGCGGGGAGCGGGTGCATGAAGATAGCGTCTTCTTTGGCCAGCTTCATCTTCTTGGCGTCCGTCATCCAGTTTTTGTATTTATCCTGCAGACGTTTACCTTCGGCAGCGTCGGTGGTGGTCAGCAGCGGACCCCAGGATTTGGCATAGACCACGTCTGCATCCTTGAAACCTTCGTCCATGTCGTGCACGATATCGAATTTTGTGCCGAATTTCTTCGCCTGCTCAGCCGCAGCCGCTTCGATTTCGGGCATGAGCGGGAATTCTTTCGGGTAAGACAAAGTCACATCCATGCCAAAGCGCGGCATTTGTAGAATCAACGACTGTGGGACGGAGATCGGTTTCAGGTAGGAAGCTGCATAGGCCCAGGAAACCACAATTTTCTTCTTGCGCAGGTCGCGACCCTTCTTCTCCATGATGGTCATCAGGTCAGCCAGGCACTGGAAGGGGTGATAAATATCGCATTGCATATTGAGCACGGGAACGCAGGAGGCTTTGGCAACTTCATTGATGTACTTATTGCCCAGCGCCCAATCGCAGTGGCGAATGGCAATGCCATCGAAATAGCGGCCGTAGATCTCGCCGATTTCGGTTGAGGTGTCGCCGTGTTTGATCTGTGTAGTGGTGCTTTCGATGAAAGCAGCGTGCCCGCCCAGGTGCGCCATGCCGGCTTCGAACGAACCGCGGGTGCGGGTGCTGGAAAAGAAGAACAGCATCGCCAGGACTTTGTCACGCAGGTAGGGGGTCGGTTCATTCAAGGCTCGCTTGCGCTTCAGATCGAAGGCGACGTCCAATACAGTTTCGACTTCTTCCTTGGTGAAGTCAAGATCACCGATCAGGTCACGACCATGTAAATTTGTTTGCATGATTTAACTCCTTATGTTTAATTGAGGTTTATTCAGGCCAATTTCTCAGCCAAAATTGCGGGGAACAGTGCGTAAAACTCGGTCGCTTTGACCATGTCGTCCAGTGAGACCGAATCCATTACCGTGTGAGCAGTTTCTTCATCGCCCGGGCCAAAACCAATGCTGGGGATGCCAGCCTTGCCAGCCCAGTAAATGCCGTTTGTGCTGAAATTCCACTTACCGGAAGCGCCTTCCGGCAGGCCGATCTGGGTGCGCGCTTCCAATCCGGCCTGAACCAGGGCATGCTGTTCTTCCAACGCCCAGGCGGGGAAATATTTGTCCACCGGGAAAACAAAGCCGGTGTAGGACGGCTCATCATAGAAAAGCGGCTCGACCTTGACTTTGCTCTTGAGTTCAGCCGGGATCAAGGCCTCCACTTGAGCGATAGCCTCTTCTTTGGTTTCGCCGAAGGTCATGCGCCGGTCTATGTAAATGATGGCCTCATCCGGCACGGCGTTGATCGATGGGGTCTTGACTACCATATCGCTAACGGTGATCTTGCCGTGGCCCAGG
Organism: Chloroflexi bacterium GWB2_54_36; assembly: GCA_001796355.1. Classification (GTDB taxonomy): domain Bacteria; phylum Chloroflexota; class Anaerolineae; order Anaerolineales; family Anaerolineaceae; genus Bellilinea. The sequence goes on from MGMG01000080.1 coordinate 15,551, forward strand.
AAGGGATGATCGCCTAGTTTGGGTTCAAGATCGCGGATGCCGGCAATGACTGGCAGCAAATTGTAAATGGCGTTATCGCCCAGGTGATTGCTGGCAGCGTGCGCGCTGCGGCCTTTGGAAACGACGCGCATTTCAACGCGACCTTTATGTCCGCGGTAAACCTGCATTTTGGTCGGCTCGCCAATCACGACAAAGTCCGGCCGCACGCCCGGGTCAACCTCGACAAAGGTGTTAGGGGCAATACCGTCACACCATTCTTCCATGTTGCCAAAATAATAGGCTGTCCAACCTTCGAGCAGACCCAATTGATTGGCTATGGCCAGCCCGTAAACCATACCGGGGGTCGAGCCTTTTTCGTCGCAAGCGCCGCGGCCATAGAAAATGCCATTTTCAACTTTACCGATGAACGGGTCATGCAGCCACTCGGTCGGGTCACCGATGCCAACGGTATCGATATGCGAGTCGAATACCAGCGTACGCGCTCCGCTGCCGATCCGGCCAAGAATATTCCCCATTTTGTCGAAACGCACTTCGGCAAAGCCCAATTTCTTCATCTCGGCGCCGATGCGCTCGCCAACTTCGCCGATTTTTGAATCCATGCTGGGGATGGCTACAATATCGCGCATAAATTGAACGATAGCGCTGCGATGCCTGGCAACCTGCTCCTGTACTTGCTGAACTTTTTGACGATCAACCTTCGCCATACAAAGTATCCTTTCTCTTCTCTCTTTGATTTATAAACCAGGTCACATTTCTGACTTTAAAAGAGTACCCACCCGCCGGACCACATGGAAGCGGAAATAACCCGGCAGGAAGAAACTGATCGAATAATCCACCACTCGACCATCCTGGTCATACAGCCAACCATTAAACTTTTCCATCACGTCGCCGCGCTGGATTTCCAAAGCCCGCGCCACCTCTGAAGTGGCCGCGACTGCGTTGATTTCTGTGTATGATTTGAGTAGTTTGGGCGAACCGCGCCGAATCAGCAGGTCTAACACGGAACCATTGAAACCCTCATCCAGATCATGCGCGGTCAGAACATTTTCCGGCAAAATGTCAATCAGATACGCTACGGGACGGTTATCGCCTAAGATGACGCGCTCAACCCTGACCAGTGGCGAACCTTCGTCCACGCCGAGTTGTCTCGCCAAATCGCTGTCAGCATTAACCTGGTTGATGCGCAGGTCGCCCATGGAGATTTTCAGGTTGATTGAATCTGCCGATGTTTCGATACTTTGCAGAACCTCCAAGCCGCTCTCGATCACGGAGGTCCGTCCAACGACAAAAGTGCCTATCCCCTGCCGGCGGCGGATTAATCCTTGCCCTTCGAAAGCGCGCATTGCTTCGCGTAAGGTCGCGCGAGATACACCCATTTGTTGCGCCAGTTGCGGCTCTGAGGGTAAACGGTCGCCCGGAACAGTTTTTTCGATCAGTTCAGCCAGCTCTATTTGAAGACGCTGGTATGGATGAATATTATCGGTCATGATGACTTTTCCTCCCTCTCGATTACAGAAACAAATTTGAACTGACGGACATCCACCACCCCCAGGTCAGAGATGCGCAGTTCGGGAATGACCACCAATGCCATCAAGCTGAGCTGCATATTGGGGTTGTTCAGGTTACAGCCGCAGGCAACGAACCCACGCAGCACCGTGGCAGCTTCTTCCGCTACTATTCTGGCTGGCTGGTCAGACATGAGACCGGCAATCGGTAAGCGAACCTTCCCGATCACCTGTCCCTCTTTAACCACAACCTGCCCGCCGCCGCATGCGGCCAGTTCGTTGACTGCCTGAGCCATCATGGCGTCGTCGGTGCCAATGACGATCAAATGGTGGCTGTCGTGGGCAACTGTGGTGGCTATGGCGCAATGAGGTGCAAGGTTGAACCCGTGTACCAGCCCAACTTGAACCCGTCCGCTGGAGACATGACGTTCGACCAGTGCGATTTTGATAATATCGTTTTCAAGGTCGATCTTAACCAACCCGTCTGCTACCTTCACCGGCAGATGCAGGTGGCGGTTGGGCGCCTGGTTTTCGATCACGCCGATTACATGGGCAATGGCGGTACCACTTTGAATATTTTCGGCCTTCAAGCCAAAATCAGCGGCGCTTTTTGGACGCGGTAGATGCACCGAGTTGAGTACCCAATCCGGATATGTTCTTGCAGGGTGTTCGATGCGCAAAGCGCCTTCTTCAGCCACAACCTGCCCGCGGGCAATGACCAGTTCAGCAGCAAAATCCTTCAGGTCCTGCGCCAGTACGATGTCCGCAAAACGGCCGGGAGCAATCAAGCCCATATCACGGCTGACGCCGAAATGCTCGGCAGTATTGATGGTAGCCATCTGAATGGCAGTCAGGGGGTCAAGGCCCTGAGCAATGGCATGGCGCAGCACACGGTCCATGTGGCCTTCTTTCACCAGGGTGGCGGAATGTGAATCATCGGTGCACAGCAGAAAACGCCGGGAGTCAAGCCCTTTTTCGGTTACCGCTTTGACCTGAGCAGCTACATCATGCCAGGCTGAGCCATAGCGCATCATCACTTTCATACCCTGGCGAGCGCGCTGTATCGCATCGTTAACTGTTGTGCCTTCGTGGTCGTCTTCCGCACCACCGGCAGCGTACCCGTAGAATGGCAATCCCATGTCCGGCGAGGCATAATGCCCGCCAATCACTTTGCCGGCGTTGCGCGTGGCAGCCATTTCAGCATGAACGCTTTCCTGGCCGTTGAATACGCCCGGGAAGTTCATCATTTCACCCAGGCCGACAATGCCTGGCCATTCCATCATTTCAGCCACGTCTGCCGGACTGATACTGGCGCCGGGGGTTTCGAAGCCAGGAGCGGACGGAACGCACGACGGCGCCTGGACAAAAACATGCACAGGCTGGTCGGCGGCCTCGTCCACCATCAAGCGCACGCCTTTCAGGCCAAAGATATTGGCAATTTCATGCGGGTCGACGAACATGGCAGTGGTGCCGTGTGGAACTACTGCCCGGACAAATTCAGTTACGGTCAACATTCCCGACTCGACGTGCATATGACCATCCATCAGCCCCGGTACCAGGAAACGACCCTTTGCTTCAATGATTTTGGTCTGCGCGCCGATGGTATGACTGGCATCCGGACCGACATAGGCAATTCGGTCGTTTAAAATAGCGATATCCGTCTCCGGGACTATTTCGCCGGATTGGACGGAAACCCACTGACCTTTTCGGATGACCAGGTCAGCAGGTAGTCGTCCCATGGCGCAATCCACTAATTTACGAGTGGATTCTGCAGTAACTTTCAAAACCATGTCACCTCCAGCTTAAGAAAGCAACCTGTATGGGGAATTCACAGGTTGCTTTAGGGGATTCAGGTAATCAGTCGGGCAGCCGCTTGATTATGGGTTTCGATCTGACGGGGTAAATCTAGAGTCACAAGCATTCCCTGTTTAACCACATATTTGCCTTGCACGACGGTGTAATCAGTATTCCGCGGCTGACAAAATACCAACGCAGCCACCGGATCGTGCAGAGCGCCGGTGTATTCCAGGCGGTTTAGATCGTAGGCAATGAAGTCAGCGCATTTTCCGACCTCCAGCGAGCCAATATCGCGGCGGCCCAACACTGCAGCGCCGCCGCGCGTTGCCAGTTCCAACGCCTGCCTTCCGGTCAGCAGCGGGGGTGCATCTTCTGTGGAAAGCGATGCTCCGGCAAGACCCGCGCCAAGGCGCGCCAGCAGCATCGCCTGGCGCGCCTCTGCCAACATGTGCGAACCATCATTACTGGCTGAACCGTCCACGCCCAGTCCAACCTTGACTCCGGCTCGTAGATAGCCGTTCAAAGGCGCAATGCCGGACCCAAGCCGCATGTTGGACGACGGGCAGTGCGCCACGCCGCAGCCGTGGTGCGCGAACACCTGAATCTCCGGCAAATCGATATGGACAGCATGGGCAAACCAGACATCCTTACCAAGCCAGCCGACCGCTTCCATGTACGCCACCGGCCGGTGACCAAAGCGCTGCAGGCAAAATTCCTCTTCGTCCTGTGTCTCGGCCAGGTGTGTGTGCAGTTGCACACCATAATGTCGCGCCAGGACAGCACTTTCTTTCATCAACTCGCCGGTAACGCTGAACGGCGAGCACGGCGCCAGCACAATCTGGACCATCGCCCCGGGATTAGGATCGTGGTAGGTTTCAATCAGCCGAACGCTGTCGCGCAGAATTGCTTCTTCTGTGTCCACAACCGAGTCCGGCGGCAATCCGCCCTGGCTCTCGCCCAGGCTCATCGAACCGCGCGAAGCATGGATGCGCATGCCCATATCACGAGCAGCGGCGATTTCGTCATCCAACCGCGAGCCGTTGGGAAACAAATACAGGTGATCAGAAGCCGTGGTGCAACCAGAGAGTGCCAGTTCAGCCAGTGCAGTCTGGGTCGAAATGTAAATATCATCCGGGCGCAATCGCGCCCAGATGGGATATAAAGTCTTGAGCCAGTTGAACAGGTTGGCATCCTGGGCAGCAGGCACCGCGCGGGTCAGGGTCTGGTAAAAATGATGGTGAGTGTTGACCATCCCCGGCAGCACCACATGGCCTGTAAGGTCCAGTACTTCATCTGCCTCGGTGGGCAGGTCTGCGCTGGGTCCGACCTGTTCGATAAAGCCGTCGCGAATGAAAAGGCCTCCGCCCGGGATTTCCCGGCGCGTCCCGTCCATCGTCACTAAAACAGCGGCGTTCTTTACAAGCAATGTCTTGGGCATGAGTCTGAGAGATCAGAGTTCAATAAATGGTTGGAGAGTTGTTTTATTTCGTTCGCGCCAACGGCGCTGGCATATGCTGCCAGCGACACCTTAAGTGTAGTCAATTTAACTCAAAAGTCAATTGTCAGACAACATCCAAATGTCACTATTTTTCTGCCAATTCGGCGCCGCGCAAGGTATTTTGCAGCAGCATGGCAATGGTCATGGGGCCAACGCCGCCCGGTACAGGGGTGATGTGGCTGGCAACTTCCTTGACCTCGTCAAAAGCGACATCGCCTACCAGTCGATATCCGCTTTTTTTGGAGGCATCTTCGATGCGGTTGATGCCTACATCGATCACCACTGCGCCGGGTTTCACCCAGTCGCCGCGTACCATTTCGGGCCGTCCTACGGCTGCGATCAATACGTCAGCTTCCCGGACAATAGCCGGCAGGTCTTTGGAGCGGGAATGGCAGATGGTCACCGTGGCGTCGGCGCGCACCAGCAGTAGCGCAACCGGCATGCCAACGATATTGGAACGACCGAGAACCACGGCGTTCACGCCGCGCAAGGTTGGTAAAGTTTTTTCGAGTAAATAAATGCAGCCCGCCGGGGTGCACGGCACAAAGGCCGGTTCACGACCCTTTTGGGCCAGCCGCCCGATATTGATCGGGTGGAAGCCGTCCACGTCTTTATTCAAGTTGATGGTATTCAGCACTGCTTCTTCGTCCAGGTGGGATGGCAGCGGCAGTTGGACCAGAATTCCATTGACCCGGCTGTCCTGGTTGAGCTCGCGGACCGCGCTTTCCACCTCCGCCTGGGTGGCAGTGGCAGCTAATTCAACGCCAAAGGATTGGATGCCCGCCTCTTCGCAGGCCTTTCTTTTTGACCGCACATACACTTGCGAGGCTGGATTATCCCCCACCAAAACCGTCGCCAACCCGGGAACAGGCTTTCCAGCAGCCAGCCGTTCCGTCACCGAAACTTTTACTTTCGCGCGAATATCTTCAGCAATTGCTTTCCCATCGATTATTTCAGCAGTCATTTCCCTCTTCCTTTTCAATTTTGAAACGGATATTGAATCGATGAACTCCCCGCTAAACGGGTTGTATAATCATCAGACAACCCGCAAGAAAATTATACTCTGATCTTCGAAAACCGCCCCGCAAACCTGCCGCTTTTCAAAAATATTAATAATAACTCCCAATTTCGGGAGCTTTATCCCCTAGGACGGCTGACTAATAAGCTATAATTTGGCAACTGGGAGGAATTTCATTTATGAGCAAACTCTGTGTGATTGGAACCGGCTACGTAGGACTGGTGACCGGCACATGCTTCGCTGATTTAGGCAGTGAAGTTCACTGTATGGATATCGATGCAAGCCGCATCGAGAGGCTAAAACAGGGCGTTATGCCAATTTATGAACCAGGCCTCGAGCAGTTGGTTGCGCAAAACGTAAAATCCGGCCGTTTAAATTTTACCTCCGACATTACTGAAGCCCTGCAAGGCGCTGATTTTGCCTTCATCGCGGTTGGCACCCCCTCTGGAGAGGAAGGCGAAGCCGACCTCCAATACGTAAGGGTAGCAGCCGAAGCCATAGCCGACCTGGTGGATCACCCGATCGTCGTAGTGAATAAGTCCACAGTGCCGGTTGGCACAGGTGACTGGGTTGCAGACATCATTCGGCGGCGCCGCGGTGGCAAGCCGCTGGATTTTGCTGTCGTTTCCAATCCGGAGTTCCTGCGCGAGGGCTCAGCGATCAACGATTTTATGGACCCCGACCGGGTCATCCTCGGGTCGCTCGACCGCGCGGCAGCGACAAAAGTCGCCCAGTTGTACCTCAGCCTGCGCTGCCCGATCATGATCACCGATTTACGCACCGCTGAGATGATCAAATACGCATCCAACGCATTTTTGGCTACGCGCATCTCTTTTATCAATGAAATCGCCACCATCTGTGAGGAACTTGGTGCTGACGTTGGTCAGGTAGCCGAGGGGATGGGGTTGGATAAACGCATCGGGCGCTCGTTCCTGGATGCTGGTTTAGGCTGGGGCGGCTCGTGCTTCCCCAAAGATGTCAAGGCATTGGCGCACATGGCGGTCATTCACGGCTCCAACCCCCAGTTGCTGCAGGCCGTGATGGACATCAACCGTAACCAGCGGCGCCGGGTGCTGCTGCGCCTGCGCAAAGCGCTTGGCGGGTTGGATGAGAAGGTGATCGGCATTTTAGGCTTGTCCTTTAAACCCAATACAGACGACATCCGTGAAGCCCCTGCGCTCGAATTGATCCATTTGCTCGAAAATGAAGGCGCGGTGATCCAGGCTTACGACCCCCAGGCAATGGACAACGCCAGCAAGGTGTTGACGAAGACCCACCTGGTGAAGACGCCATACGAGGTCGCTGCCGGAGCGGACGCGCTGGTGCTGGCCACTGAATGGAATGAGTTCAAACAGTTGGATTTCGAGCGGGTCGCGCAATTAATGCGCGGCAAATTGATCCTGGATGGACGCAATCAGTGGGATGCTGACCGCCTGCGCGCCCTGGGCTTTACCTATTACGGCATCGGCCGCGGCAACAACGGGAACGGGCAGTAAACATCTTTAGAGTCGGTCTTTGACCCATCCTTTTGAACCCGAAATTTGAATAATCATACCGAATGCGGTTAATGTGGAGTAATCTGGCAGCTTGCCCGGGAATGTCTGAAAAGAACAAATTTGTCACCGTAGCGGCACGGGGAGTATCATTGCAAAGCTGACCTGTTCAATACCCCCGTGCCGATTCCAAGATCGGGCGCGGGGTTTCGTTAATCACACACCATAATTTGAAAAACCCCGCGCCCCTACCGACGAAGTATCGAATTTTGTTGGGGTTAGAGATTCTGTAGGTCTGATTGCCTTGCGGCAATCCGACCTACGAAAAATCCTGTCCTTACGGTTGGGAAGCTAAAGCTGATCATGCCTCGGGCCAATTAATATGATGTTCCTCGACATACTGGCTCAAGAATTGACCCGTATAAGAATCCGGATTGGCGCACACCTCTTCCGGGGTACCCGCTGCCACCAGCAGACCGCCGCGGTCCCCGCCATCCGGGCCGAGGTCAATAATATAATCTGCCACCTTGATAATATCCAGGTTATGTTCGATGATCAGCACCGAATTGCCAGCATCCACCAACCGCTGCAGTACCTCGATCAGCTTGTGGACATCCGCGGCATGCAGTCCAACCGACGGCTCATCCAGTACGTACAGCGTCCGGCCGGTCGCCCGGCGCGACAATTCGCGACCTAGCTTGACCCGCTGCGCTTCGCCGCCCGAGAGCGTAGTGGCTGGCTGGCCAATGCGGATATAGCCAAGGCCGACATCATTCAGCGTACGCAGCTTGTTGACAATCGCCGGGAAGGCTGTAAAAATCTCCAGCCCTTCGCTGACGGTTGTATCCAGCACGTCTGCAATGCTCTTGCCCTTGAAATGCACTTGCAGCGTCTCGCGATTGAAGCGCGCGCCATGGCAAACATCGCACGGGACATAGATGTCCGGCAGAAACTGCATTTCGATCTTCAGCTGACCCTGTCCCTGGCAGGCCTCACAGCGCCCGCCGTGGACATTGAATGAAAAGCGACCGGCTTTGTAGCCGCGGATTTTACTCTCCGGCAATTCCGCGAACAATTTGCGGATTTCATCGAACATTCCGGTATAGGTGCCCGGATTGGAACGTGGGGTGCGTCCGATCGGGGATTGATCGATGTTGATAATCTTATCCAGCAGTTCGATGCCTTCGATCCGCTCGTAATCACCGGGGTAAGTGTGTGCCCCGTTCAAATCGCGCGCCAGAGCATTGTACAGCACATCCACCATCAAGGTTGACTTACCCGATCCCGACACGCCGGTAATGCACACCAGTTTGCCCAGCGGAATCTTGACATCCAGATCTTTGAGGTTGTTGGCGCGGGCGCCCACCACCCGCAGCGATTTTCCATTGCCGTTGCGCCGTTTTTCAGGCACCGGCACTTGCAGCCTGCCTGACAGATATGCCCCGGTTATTGATTTTGGGTTATCGTAAATTTGGTCGGGAGTGCCTTCGGCAATCACATAACCGCCGTGCTCACCGGCGCCGGGTCCAAGATCGATGATCCAATCCGCTTCGCGAATGGTCTCTTCATCATGCTCGACCACCAGGACGGTATTGCCAAGGTCGCGCAAACCCTTCAAAGTTGCCAGCAAACGTGTGTTATCGCGCGGGTGCAATCCGATCGAAGGCTCGTCCAGTACATACAGTACGCCCATCAGGCGCGAGCCAATCTGGGTAGCCAGCCGGATGCGCTGAGCTTCGCCACCTGAAAGCGAGGCGGCCGAGCGCCGCAAGGTCAGGTAATCCAATCCCACATCGACCAAAAAGCCAAGCCGCGCGATGATTTCTTTGAAAATGCGCCCGCCAATGGCCAGATCGCGCTCTGAGAGCGGCGAGTCCTCCCCTGCCAGCCGGCGCACCCAATCCAGGGTTCGCAGAACCGGCCAATCAGTCGCATCGATAATATTTTGATCGTCAACCGTCACCGCCAACGCCTCAGGTCGCAGCCGCTTGCCGCCGCAGGTTGGGCACGGCCGGTTGTTCATGAATTCGGTGATTTTATTGCGGATGTATTCCGAATTGGTTTCGCGGTAACGGCGTTCCAGATTTGGAATCACGCCTTCGAAGGCCATGGTGTAGGTCGCCTGGCGATCGTCTCTTTCCATGTGCATCTTGACTTCTTCACCGCCGGTGCCGTACAAAACCTTTTGCAGTTTATCCGGCGCCAGGCTGCTTACCGGGGCGTCCATGTTGATATGGTACTTGGCCGCTACATTTTTAACCATTTGCCAGTAGTAACGGCCTTCGTCGCCGCGCGTTCCAGGCCACTCCAGCGCCACAATCGCGCCGTCGTTGAGCGAGCGTTCCTTATCCGGGATAAGTAAATCCGGGTCGATTTCGAGTTTGCTGCCCAGTCCCTGGCAGTCCGGGCAAGCGCCGTGCGGGGTATTGAAAGAAAAGGTGCGCGGTTCAATTTCCGGTAGGCTGATGCCGTGCACCGGGCAGGCCAGGTGCTCGGAATAAAAGTAATCCACCGGCGGGTCAGACGTGACATCCTGAACGATCAGGTAACCCTCGCTAACTTTCAGCGCCGTCTCAACCGAATCGGTCAGGCGCGTACGCGCTGCGCGTTCATCTTCGGCGTTTTCCTGAGGGCTGAGAACCAAACGATCCACCACCGCCTCGATATTGTGAATCTTGTAGCGGTCAAGGGTGATTTCTTCATCCAGAGAGTAAACCGTGCCATCGGCGCGCACACGCACAAACCCGGCTTTGCGGATTTCATCGAACACCGCCTGGTAGGTGCCTTTCCGCCCCCGCACCACTGGCGCCAGGATCAGCAAGCGGGAACCTTCCGGCTTGTTTTCCAATATTTCAACGATTTCCTGGGCCGACTGGCGCACTACTTCCCGGCCGCAAATCGGACAATGCGGAATGCCGACCCTGGCGAAAAGCAGGCGCAGGTAATCGTAAACCTCGGTGACCGTCCCCACCGTCGAACGCGGGTTGCGTGATGTTGCTTTCTGGTCGATTGAGACCGCCGGCGAGAGCCCATCGATGGAATCAACATCCGGCTTTTCCATCTGCCCAAGGAACTGACGCGCGTAGGCTGACAGCGATTCGACGTAACGCCGCTGCCCTTCGGCAAAGATGGTGTCAAATGCCAGGGAGCTTTTGCCCGAGCCGGATAGCCCAGTGATCACCACCAGTTGGTCGCGTGGGATCTCGACAGTAATATTCTTAAGATTATGTTCACGGGCGCCAACCACCCGAATGACATTATGTGTCATAGTTACCCCGGAAATGAAATCGAATATATTTTCTAAATTATATCATAACCAACGCAAAATGGAACGCCCGTTCTGCGATAATTTTTAGCAACTTGTAATTCTACCCCAGATGGCGGGGATTAATCCAGCAGAGAATTTTATATTCGGGTATGAAATATCCCATTCGGTTTACCCGCTCGATATATAATGAGTCCAGGTTTTTATCCTGCCACCGAACAGGGAGTCTCCCATGGACGAACAACTGCACAAAAAGGCCATTCGCGCCTGGACGATGTATGATTGGGGCAATTCCGCCTTCGCCACCACTATTATGGCCGCGGTCCTGCCGGTGTATTACAGCTCAGTGGCTGCCGCTGGCCTGGAAAAGAATATGGCTACCGCCTATTGGGGGTACACGACCGCTTTTGCTGCCTTGCTGGCTGCCCTGATCAGCCCGGTGCTGGGCGCGGTAGCCGACTTCCGCGGTTCAAAGAAAAAATTCCTCACCATCTTTATGGTCATCGGCGTAACCGCCACTGCCTTGCTCTATTTTGTGAGCACCGGCGACTACCTGCTGGCTTCGCTGTTATTCGTCTTCGGGCAAATTGGCTTTGCTGGCAGCCTGGTGTATTACGATGCCCTCTTGCCGCATGTTGCCTATCCGGACGAGATCGACCAGGTTTCCTCGCGCGGTTACGCCATGGGTTACATCGGCGGCGGAGTTCTACTGGCGGTCAATCTGGCAATGATTCTTTTTGTACCGACCCTCTTCCCGGAAGGTCAAAGGGACACCATGACCGGCCTGATGACCCGTCTGACATTCGTCACCGTCGCCATCTGGTGGTTTATTTTCACATTGCCGCTGCTGCGGCATGTTTCAGAGCCAGCACGGCGGATTTTGCCCGGCGAGGCCGGTTTCAAGCCATTAGAGGCCAGTTTCAAACGCCTCTCCCAGACATTTAAGGACATCAGTCACTACCGCGACCTGGCTACCTTTCTACTGGCCTTCTGGGTTTACGCCAACGGCATCGGCACCATCATCACCATGGCAACGATTTACGGAGCGGAAATTGGCCTGGGTCAAACGACTTTGATTGGCACGCTGCTGATGGTGCAGTTCCTGGCAGCGCCCTTCGCGATCCTGTTTGGCAGGCTGGCGCGAAAAATTGGCGCCAAACGCTCCATCTATCTGGCGTTGGTGGTCTATTCCCTTATCTCGATCCTCGGTTATTTCCTGCAGTTCGAATGGCAGTTCTGGGTGCTCGGCGCGTTGGTTGCTACCGTGCAGGGCGGCAGCCAGGCGCTCAGCCGCTCCTTGATGGGGAAAATGATGCCCAAGAGTAAATCGGCTGAGTTTTACGGCTTCTTTAGCGTCTTCGAAAAATTCGCCAACGTTGCCGGCCCGCTGCTCTTCGGTGTGGTATCGACCATCATGGGCGAAAGCCGTTTGAGCATTATCTCTTTGATTGTCTTCTTCGTTGCAGGCACCATCTTACTGACGCGCGTCAACGTGCAGCGCGGCATAGAATCGGCTGCCAGGGATGAAGAGCAGATGGTCACCCAGCCTGCCGGGGTTTAGGATTTATTTCGCGGTAACTTCGTACAGCTCGACCAACACCCCGCCAGTGCTTTTAGGGTGAACGAAGGCCATTTTTCGGCCTGGGAGTTCCACAGGCGCCTCATTAATCAGCCGCACCCCCTTGGCTTTGAGATCACTTAGCATCTCGCTGATGTCGTCCACCTCAAAGCATAGGTGATGCATGCCGCCGCCTTTTTCAGCGATGAATTTGGCCACACCGGTGTCATCGCTGGTCGGTTTGACCAGTTCGACTTCGGCCTCCCCGACCGGAAGAAATACAACCGTTGATTTCTGGCTTGGGACGTCTTCGATGTGGTCCACATTGAGCCCGAGGGCATCCCGCCAGAAGACCAGTGAAGCATCGACATCCTGGATTGCAATTGCGACGTGGTTGATTTTTTTAATGCGTGCCATTTCACACCCTTTAATTAAAAAAAGTCGGTTGGCGTTAAATCCAGGCGGGGGGCTGATACTCACCCCAGACATTCCGTAACACACCGCAAATTTCGCCAAGCGTTAGATCATTCTCGACGCAAGTGATAAACAGCGGCATGAGATTTTCACGCCCGCGGGCGGCTGTCTCCAGGTGCGCCAGCAGTTCATTGGCGCGAGCAGCGTCGCGGGTCAAGCGCAGCTTTGCCAGACTGGCCCGTTGGTTATCTTCGATGGCCGGATTGGCAAGTAAACCTTCCAGCTCCATCTTTTCCTCGACCTGGAAAGCATTAACCCCTACCACAACCTGCTCTTTTTTCTCGACTGCGCGCTGGTAGTGGTAAGCTGAATCCTGGATCTCGCCCTGCATATAGCCGTTTTCAATGGCAGCCAACGCACCGCCCATATCGTCAATGCGCTTGATATATTCCATGGCGCGGTTGGCAATTTCATCGGTCAGGTATTCGATCATATATGACCCTGCTAATGGGTCGATGGTATCAGCAACGCCCGACTCATACCCGATCACCTGTTGGGTGCGCAGCGCAACCCGCACGGATTTCTCGGTAGGCAGCCAAAGCGCTTCGTCCATGCTGTTGGTGTGCAGTGACTGCGTCCCGCCCATGACCGCCGCCAGCGCTTGAATCGCCACTCGCACGACGTTATTTTCAGGCTGCTGGGCGGTCAGGGTCGAACCGCCGGTCTGGGTGTGGAAGCGCAGCATCCAGGATTTTGGATCTTTAGCGCCAAAGCGGTTGCGCATAATTTGCGCCCAAAGGCGGCGCGCCGCCCGGAATTTGGCCACTTCTTCCAGGAAGTTGTTATGCGCTGCAAAGAAAAAGGACAACTGCGAGGCAAAATGATCCACCTGCAGGCCGGAATCGATGGCTGCCTGGGCGTAAGCAATGGCATCAGACAACGTGAACGCCACTTCCTGAACCGCCGTGGAACCCGCTTCGCGAATGTGATAGCCCGAGATGCTGATGGTGTTCCAGCGCGGAACTTTTTCCTCACAGTAGTGGAATACATCCGTAATCAAACGCATGGATGCCGCGGGCGGGAAAATATACGTTCCGCGGGCAACATATTCTTTGAGCACATCATTCTGTATTGTGCCGCGCAGCCATTTTTCGTCGACGCCCTGCCGGCGGGCAACTGCGATGTACATGGCCAGCAAGATCGATGCGGGCGCGTTGATCGTCATGCTGGTCGAGACTTTGTCCAGCGGAATGTCCTGGAAGAGCAGTTGCATGTCGCCCAGCGAGGAGATCGAGACACCCACTTTGCCAACCTCGCCCATTGACATCGGGTCATCAGCATCGTAGCCAATCTGCGTCGGCAGGTCAAAGGCCACGGATAGGCCGGTCTGACCCTGCTGCAGCAGGTAACGGTAACGCTGGTTCGATTCCTCTGCGCTGGCGTAACCGGCATACTGGCGCATGGTCCACAAACGGCCGCGGTACATGGTCGGCTGGACACCGCGAGTAAACGGGTACTCTCCGGGAAAACCAAGCTGCTCCATATAGTCCGAGGGGGTGGGAATGCCTACCCGCGGGACAGGAATTTGAGAAGGCGAAAAAAATTCCGGCTGACGTTCCGGATATTTGGAAATAAGAGGGTTGAGTACCTCATTCTCCCAGCGTTTTCGTTCGGCGTCTGGATTCATTGAAAGGGCTCCGAATTAAATCCTTGGTTTGAAAGTCCCGGCAGGAACGCCGGGAAATTGCTGCTATTTGACTGATTTCGTGAGCACGAATAAAACTACTCTAAGATGGCAACGAATAATGATGTTATCAGTATAACCCAAGCAAAAAATAAAATTGAGGGACAAAAATATGTTAAACTATAAACAATCTTCCCGAAAATAGCGCAGATGGAATTGTTCCCGGATGGGGGTCATGGGATCGCGTGATTGCAGAATTGCTAGAAAGGTTCTTTGGTGAGTTCATTCCTTCAATTGGCCTTTTTATTGACTTTGATTCTGGTTGCAGCAAAGGCCAGTGGTTACCTGGCGACCAAACTTGGGCAGCCGTCCGTTCTGGGTGAACTGATCGTCGGGTTGCTGCTTGGACCCTCGCTGGTAAACATTGGGCATTTGCCATTCATCACCGCCGCGCACGTCAGCGAAACGATAAATGAACTGGGCGAGCTGGGCGTACTTTTATTAATGTTTATTGCTGGATTGGAATTACACCTGTCGGATTTGGCAAAAAACACCAAGGTCGCTGCCTACAGCGGTGTGCTTGGCGTTATCGTCCCGGTGGGTCTCGGCTTTCTGGCAGGCGAGGTATTCGGAATGAGCCTGGAAAATTCTGTTTTCCTCGGGTTGACTCTGGGCGCCACCAGCGTGAGCATCTCTGCACAAACCCTGATGGAGCTTAAAGTCTTACGCAGCCGGGTTGGCCTGGGTTTGCTTGGCGCGGCTGTCTTTGATGATATTTTGGTAATTCTGCTACTCTCCTCTTTCGTCGCGCTGGCAGACGGCGGTTCCACGCTGCAGATTCTGCTGGTGCTGGCCAAAATGGTCGGGTTCCTGGCGCTTTCCGCTCTCTTCGGATTATGGGCTCTACCGCGTTTGACAGTTGCCGTCAGCAGACTGGCTGTAAGCCAGAATATCCTCACCCTTGCCCTCATCATCATGCTCACCTACGGGCTGGCAGCCGAATTGCTTGGCGGTATGGCTGCCATCACCGGGACGTTTGTTGCCGGGCTGATGTTCAGCCGCACGCCCGAGAAAGCACAGATCGAAGGCGGGTTGCGCGCCTTGAGTTACGCTTTTTTTGTGCCCATCTTTTTTGTCAACATCGGCCTGTCGATCGACTTGCGGCAGGTGAGTCCTTCTGCCTTGTGGTTGATGCTGGCAATTACACTGCTGGCGGTGATCGGAAAAATCCTCGGATCCGGGTTAGGCGCGCGGCTGGGTAAATTCTCGTGGTTGGAATCGTTACAACTTGGTATCGGTATGGTTTCCCGCGGCGAAGTTGGGCTTATCGTGGCGTCCATCGGTCTGGCAGCCGGTCACCTGACTGACGATGCCTTTTCAGCCGTGGTCGGCATGATTTTAATAACCACCCTGATCACCCCCCCGCTGCTGCGGGCGACATTTAAAGTTGCCCCAGAAAAACCAGCGGAACTTGTGGCTACGGAATGAATAGACAAAGGAGTGCCCTTCATGCACATGATTCTGCTCGTTCTCAATAATCCAGGATTGATGGATGATATCCTGAACGCCTGGGAAGAAGCAGGCGTCGGCGGAATCACCATTCTGCCAAGCACAGGAATGGCGCGCATCCGCGAAAAGGGCGCCTGGCGCGATGATCTACCACTCATCCCAAGCCTGGAAGATTTTCATGACTATGTCGAATCGCTCAACCGCACCTTGTTTACCATCGTACCGTCAGATGAGATGGTGGATAAGGTTATCGAGGCCACCCAGCGCATTACCGGCGACCTGAACGATCCCCACACTGGCATCTTGGTCACCCTGCCGGTTGATCGCTTCATCGGCATACATCGCAACCCGCAATCCTGAGTTGCGCTGGCAGGGACGGGCAAGGAAATGGGGGAGTAGAATACTCGAACGTTTGATGCGGGGTAGAGCAGAGGTAGCTCGTCGGGCTCATAACCCGGAGGTCAGTGGTTCGAATCCACTCCCCGCTACTATTTTCCAGACGACCAGGAATGGTCGTTTTTGGTTTAAACATGCGTTGATTCCTTGAACTATTTAATTGAGAAGAGAAATATTTTATTGATTACAAAACGGTTCTCTTCTGGAGATAGATCAAGATTATCATTTCAGTAATTCCATTGCAATATACCAATATCGGTAGGTTATTAACCTGAAAACCTATCCATTTCGATAGGTTTTGGGGATTTGGGCGTATTTATTATGGAAAAATGTTGGTGTAACATTCTTTCTGTAAATTGCTGAACCTTAACAAAAGGGGTGAGTCAGAAGTATCCTTAGTGTCGGCAAACACCATAAGGAGAAGCC
>MGMG01000081.1 GCA_001796355.1 Chloroflexi bacterium GWB2_54_36
ACCGCTCTTCTGTGATCCCCTGCTCCAACAAGGCTTTCCGGGTTACCAACCAGCGGCGTTTTGAACCAATAATGCCGATATAAGCTGCTTTTGTCTTCAGCAGTGGAGCCAGCCCCTGAATATCAACGTTGCTGCCGCGGGTCGTCAAAATCAAGTAGGTCTGGGGGGTGATATTTAGAGATTCAGGCAATTTCTCCATCGGGACGCAGTAAAACTCATCGGCGTCCGGGTTGGTTTCGGGTGTGCAAAATTCTGGACGGTCATCCGATATGGCTACGCGAAATTTCAATGTTTTTGCCAGCGTCGCAACTGCTTTTCCAACATGCCCGCCCCCAATCACCACGATCAATGGGCTCGGAATTATCGGTTCCACAAACACCTCCATCGTTCCACCGCATACCCCGGCGTCGCCAGATTTTGGATCTACCATGCGGTATTTCAACAACCGGGTTTTCCCATCCACTAATGATTCAGCGGCTTCCTTCTTGATTCGGTTCTCGACTTCTCCGCCACCAACCGTGCCGATAAAGCTGCCATCCTCATAGACCAGCATCTTGCTGCCTTCGTGGCGCGGCGTGGATCCCTGGGTGTCGATTATGGTACACAACGCGCCTGCCCGATGGTCGGTTTCCAACTCAAGAATCGCTTGATAAATATTCACCATGCTGCGATACCTCTTTCCACAATTAAGGGGTGACTTTTTTCAATGCTCGCCAGATTCTTTCCGGCGTGGCGGGAATTTCAAGAACCGCAGCACCGCAGGCGTCCAAAATGGCGTTTCCCACGGCTGGCGCTACGCCATCCATGGGGATTTCAGCCACGGCCTTAACGCCGAATGGGTGCGAAGGTTCGTAGGTCTGCACAAAAATGGTCTCGAGCGCCGGCATTTCGTCCGCCCGGAAGATATGGTAATCATCCAGGTCAGTCTCACGCGCCCGACCTTTTTCATCATACACCATTTCCTCGCACACCGCATAACCCAACGCCTGGGTCATCCCGCCCTCGATCTGACCGGAAGCGGTGATTGGATTAACGATGATGCCGGAATCAACTGCCATTACCAACCGGTCCACCACAACTTTGCCGGTCTCCACATCGACTGTGACTTCGGCAAACTGGGCGGCGAAGGGCGGCGGGGATACCGGCGAATAGTACGATCCGGTGCCCATAATTTGTTCCTGGTCGTCGTGGTGCAGCGCATTCAAAGCGATCTCTTGCATGGTTACTGCGCGGCCATCACGCGTACTAGCGTGTTTGTTACCCAGCACAATGTCGTCTTCCGTTACTTCTAGCCCTTTAGCCTGCTTATTAATCATCCTGGCTGCGCGGATTTTGATGCGTTCTGCTGCCATTTCAGCTGCTAGAGCCACCGCAGCGCCGGAGATATACGTAGTACTGGAGGCATATGCCCCCTTATCGAAGGGGGTGAAGTCGGTATCCGAGGAATACACCAGAATGTCATCCACCGGAACGCCAAGCACCTCGGCTGCCATTTGCGCCAGAACCGTATCCGAACCGGTGCCAAGGTCGGTAGCGCCGACCAACAGGTTGAACGACCCATCATCATTCATTTTTATGCTAGCGCCGCCCATATCCAGATATGGGATAGCTGTCCCTTGCATGACGGTTGCCACACCGATTCCACGGCGCAAGTGCGGCTTGCCAGGTACAGCATGCCATTCAACGTTAGGATATTTTTGATCCCAGCCAATGGCGGCTTTGGCTTGCCGGACGCACTCTTCCAGCCCGACGGTATGCACAATTTCCGGACGCGGTTCGCGGCCCTCACTCCAGGCAGTGCTAAAAGGATGCAGCTCGCCCGAACGCAGCGTATTTTTCAACCGGAAATCGATCGAATCCAAGCCAAGATCGCGCACAATGTGCTCGACCTGTCGTTCGAGCGGCCAAAATCCCTGCGGAACCCCGTAACCGCGGAACGCGCCGGCTGGCGGTGTATTGGTATACACCACATCGGCATAGAAGCGGATATTGGGTGACAGGCGGTATGGTCCATCACCAACATACAGCGCCATGGCTTTATGACCGGTATTGCCGGTCACCGTCAGGGCATGGCAGCCATAGGCGCCGGTGTCAGAGAGTGCATACATGGCATTGGCCGTTATCGTGCCGTCCAGCTTCACGCCGGTTTTCATGCGAACGCGCATTGGGTGGCGCGACCGGGCAGCGATAAATTCTTCCTCGCGAGTTGTCTCATAGATGACCGGGCGACCGGTGGCGATCGTCAGGTGGGCTGCCACATCCTCAATCAAAACTTCCTGTTTGCCGCCAAAACCACCGCCAATGCGCGGTTTAATCACGCGGATGCGTTTAACCGGCAAGCCCAATACCGGGGCAAGAATGCGACGGGCATGGAAAGGTACCTGGGTGCTGGTGCGAATGACCAACCGGTCATCCTCGTCCCAGTAGGTAACCACCACATGCGGTTCGATGTGCGCCTGCTGCACCTTGGGTACCGTGTATTCTTCCTCGTAAATCCGGTCAGCCTCGGCAAATCCCTTTTCGATATCGCCGATATCGATGCGAATTTCAGCTGCAACGTTTTTGCCCGGATTGGAGTCAGCAAAATTGACAAACTCCGGCTCATCATGGATGCGGATGGCTCCGGGCTGCATGGACTCCCGTGAATCCAGAATCGCGGGCAGCTCTTCATATTCGACTTTGATCAATCGCAGCGCCTGTTCCGCAATTTTGGCAGTCTCGGCCGCGACAAAGGCTACCCGGTCACCCACAAAACGCACTTTCCGGTCCAGTGAAAAGGCGTCCAGCGGCCCGGGAATAGGGTCAGATTGGCCGGCGGTCGAATAGATAACCCGCGGAATATCTTTGTAGCTCAAAACCGCCGCGACGCCTGACAGTGCGCGGGCATCGCTCAGGTCAATGGACTTGATCCAGGCGTGGGCTAACGGCGAATGCAGCACTTTCGCCACCAACATACCGCGCTTCTCGATATCCGCGGAGAAGGCAGGCTTGCCCTGCACCAATTTGACCGCATCCACTTTCACCTCGGGGCGGCCTATATGGGTGCGGGGTTTCTCCCTGGCATCCTGCGAAGTCCATATCTTTGGCATCACTTGGGTCTGGCTGGTGGTTTCAGCCAGGCCAGCGCTGCTTTCCGGTTGGTCGCCGGGGAGCGGCATGCTGACCGGCCAACCTTGTGTCTCGGTTTCGGGGGTACCCATGATGGGCGGAATCATTTCACCGCGCATGACGGCAGCAGCGCGCAAAATGGCCTGGACTGGCTTTAAATAGCCTGTGCAACGGCAAAGAATGCCGGAAATGGCGGCTCGGACTTCGGCTTCAGTAGGATTCGGGTTTTTCTCGATCAGTGCGCGGGCTGCCAGTGCGAAAGCCGGCGTGCAGTAGCCGCATTGAATGGCGCCACTCTCCACCAATGCCTGCTGGATCGGATGCAGTCCGGCTGTTTTTTTCCACCCCTGCTCAGGGTGCTCGCCCATGGCTTCAATCGTCTCCACCTGGTGACCGGTAACCTGAGCAGCCAGCAAGGTACACGAGTTGATGGGCTTCTTATCCAACAAAACTGTGCAGGCGCCGCATTCACCCTTGGCGCATCCGCCGGATTTGACGCCAAACATCCCTTGCCGGCGTAAAACGGAGAGCAGCGACTCGGATGGATCAGCTTCCCATTCGACCAGATCGCCGTTCAGCGTGAAGTAAATCATCATAGTTGCTTCTTTCATTTTGGAAATAAATCTTGCCTAGACAGCCTGTTCCTGACCCATCAGGCGCAGCACCAACCGGGTTCCAGCCTCTTGCCGGTACTCGGCGCTGGCCCATGGATCGGCTGCCCGTGACAAAGCATCGCGTACTGCAGCTTCCGCTCCGCCTAGTTCAGGGGCATCCAGTGCCAGAATCGGCGCTGAACCGAATCCGCCCAGAGTAATCCGAGTGCGGCCAGACGGCCACTTTGCGACTGCTGTGCAGATGACAGGCAAATCATCCGGAGTGCGGCCAATGGTATCAAATGCCAGACTGGCGTTGAGCGGAATCTGCACCCTGTTGATGAACAGAGCATTCACTGGCGGCTGGCGCAGCGCAAACCATTCACCCAGCGCTTGATCCTGATCTACCGGCAGCCAGTGAAGCAAAGCATCGAGCGCCAGCAGCGCAGCGCCGAAGGTCGATCGCCCTCCACTGGAGACCAATGTACCGGCGACGGTCGCCTGCTGGCGTAAATTTTGATTTGCCTCCAACCGAATGGCTGATTTTAGGCCGGGTTGGAGATAGTCCAAATTGGCCAGTGACGCTAACGTGGTAGTTGCCCCAATTTGCAGGAATTGACCTTCCTGAGTCAGACTGTTTAGACCGAGCGATTGCAGATCGACAACAGAGATCGTTTGAGCAGACATTTGGCTCAAGGTCACTCCGCCGCCCAAGGGGCGGTATTCGCCGTCGGTGCGCGACAAAATTTCCAGCGCCTCTGCCAAATCTTTTGGCCGATAGTAGGCTTTAATCATGCACCATCTCCATCAGGATACACTTTCCAATTTTCAGGGTCCAATTCCAGTTTTCCGGCCAGTTCGGTGGGCGCCTCCATCAGGAGTGCGCGCGCATTGGCCAAAACCTGCCCCTGCTCATTTTCTATTCTACTCGTTGCGTGAATAATTTCACCTTTATCTTCGGTCAATTCACCGATCACCTTTAGGGGTGTATTCAGCGGCACCGGTTTGCGGTAACGCACTTCCAGCGATGCAGTCACCACAATCCGCCGGGAACCATTGGCGCCCAGCACCGTGCGAGTGGCTGCCTCGTCGAGTACCGACGCCAGAATTCCTCCGTGAGCAATCCCGGGGAATCCCTGAAATTGCTCCGAAACCATCCAGTTGGCTTCGACACGCCCGGGAGCGGTATCGTAAAATTTTAGTTGTAATCCAAATTGATTATCGACCCCGCAAACGAAGCAATGCCGAGCGTTGGCTTGCTTCTGCCTCATAGCTGCGCAAAAGTATCGATAAGCACCTTGATATCTCCACCGACCGGGTAGAGGATCGGGCAGGTGCAGCCATTTTTACGATATTCAGCCACTTTGGCGCGGGCTTCTTCGGGTGTACCAGAGGCAGTGATGCGGGTAATCAGGTCCTCTGGAACCAGATGTTTGGCTTTGTCGATCTGTTCCCTTGTAGCAGGCCAGCCCAAAATTGACTGAATTTGAGCAACCACATCCATCGAAACTCCGGAGGCTTTTGCGATGTGCGGCTGCTGAGCCAGGTATTGGGTTAATAAGCCGCGGGTGGAGTCAATCGCTTTGTCATGGTCGAGATCCACCGAACACACGATCAACTGCGGGCGATCCATATCTTCAACCCGGCGGCCGGATTTTTTGGCGCCAGCATCCAGCAGTTCGAGCGCTTTACTGTTGTAGCTTGGCTCGACGCAATAATTCAATACCACGCCGTCAGCAATTTCGCCCGTCATTTCCATCATATTGTCGCCGGTAGCGCCAATCATGATCGGCACATTGCGCGGTTCGCGCCGTCCATGGACTACATCCAACTCGATCCCAGATACATGGACGAACTCACCATCAAAGCTGACCCGTTCCATGTTCAGCAGGCGGCGCAGAACAGTTACCGTCTCGCGCATGGCGGTCAGCGGTTTTCTACGATCAATACCCACGTTTTTGGCTAGCGGATCCCACCAGGCGCCAATACCGCAAATGATGCGGTCGGGAGCCAGATCGTCCAGGGTTAAAAAGGTCGAAGCCAGCAACCCGATATTACGCGTCCAGTTGTTGATGACGCCGGATCCGACTTTCAACGTTTTCGTGACTGCAGCGTAAGCGGCCATAGGAACGATCGCATCACGGACCAGCCGGCTTTCGGCCTGCCAGACCGCTTCAAAACCGCGTTCCTCGGCATAACGAACATAATCCAGTCCGTCGCGAAGATCGTGAGCATCCTGCAGATAAAGTGCTACTCTTTCACTCATGGTACCTCCGGGTGTTGTGCGTTGTGGGTGGAATATTGGGTCGCAGTGGTAGAAAATGACTAGGGATCTACCTGGAAAGCTTCAATTTGTCGAAGTAAAGCCAGGTCTTCTGGCTTATCGATATCAAGACCCAAGGTAGTCAGATGACATAATTCGACCTGAATTCCCTTACTTTGAGCCTTCTTTAAATTCTTTTCATACGAGCCGGATCCGATGGTGCAATCGATGATGTCCGGTGGATTCATATAGATGGCGTTGGTTCCGTCGTTATGCCGGTCGGGGGCGATAACTATAGCGGGTGTTCCTTTTACCAGCGACAGCATCTTCTCGATGTCCCGGCGGGAGACCAGCGGCAAATCGGCGGACAGGATTAACAAGCTCTCGGCATTGTACATCTTCGCCACAACCACTGCCCTCTTCAACGCGATTTTCAGATCAGGCTGTCCGTCTTCCTGCAGCGTCCGTGCGCCATATTCCCGGGCCATTGCCAGGGCAGCCGAGTCGCTGCTGACAACCAGGATGTGGTCGATTGCCGGGACTTCTTTCAAAGTCCTCAGGGTTTGACTCAACATGGTAAAGATCAGTAATGCTCTTTCATCTTCCGTTAATACGTCTGACAAACCAGATTTCGCTTTTCGCAGCGGTTTTACCGGTACAATCGCCCAAAGGCTCATTACGGTATCTACCCTCCAGGTTCAAACAGGATATTTATTTGTAAACAATGATCAGGTGTGGTCGGTCAGCAGATTTTTCCCTTTAATTATACCGTAAGGTTCAATCCGGCCGGTGATGGGGATTATCCCTGGCTGCCGAGAAGTGGAAAACGATACAGGCCTCCATGGTCATCGCCGTGAAAATACCCGAGATAAATGTGATCCAGCTTGATTTCGATCCGCAGCGCTACGGTGCTGAGGTTGGCTACCAGACAGGCGATTGCTTCTTTCATCTCCGCTTTGCCGTACAGAATCGAGATGTGCGGTACCCATTCTTCCGGGGAAAAATAGCGGTTTACAGACCTGGCCAGAGGGGACAGCGCCTCCCAAAGGGTTGCGTTCAGGGCAGATAACGCCGGCGTACGGGTTACCGACAGATAAACGACCGGCTCAGCGCCGGTGAAGACGCCCACCCCATCGATGCGGGTAGTGACGGGAGCAAAGGTCCTGGCGATTGTGCGCATTCGCAGCTCAACTTCATCCAGGAAATAGGATTCGGCTCCCTGCCACGAGAGGTGCAATGGCCACTGGAGCGGGGCGGGGTCAGGTCCGCAACCTGCCAGAGCAACACCCCGAATTTGCTCCACTTCACGCGCTGATTCACTCGCCAGTTCAGTAATGATCGCGTACAACGCAGGCTCCCTTAGCGGAACAGGTCCAATTCAAGCGGCCGGTGAAGCTCTTCAAACTTTCCCTCGCGCAAAGGGAATGGAAAGCCACGAACGTGCACCGCCGGAACGCGCTCATTCGCCTGTCCCATAACAAGAGACGCTGAACCAGCCAACTCGTCGGCCGCTGCTACTTGCGTCACCCGCAAGGTATACCCGAACATATCCTGGTGACCGCGTAAATCTACCAGGCCTGGCATTCCGGAGAAACCGATCGAGATGCCAACTGTGCCAATCCGCCAGGCGCGCCCATGCGAGTCGATGATCATGACCCCGATCTTGGCTCCTGTCTGCGTTTCAATCGAACTACGAATCCGGGCAGCCGATTCGTCAGCGTTTTTAGGCAGCAGCAAGACCCAATCATCCGGATTGCCGTAGCGTCCCTCGACGTTGGAATGGTCGATGCCCGCATTGGCGCACACAAACCCGGCCTTGTGCTCGACGATTATGGTGCCCGGGCGGACGCGCAGCACGCTGCGGCTCTCCTGTAACATCAACTCTACCAGTCGGGGGTCTTTCTCGGCTGCAGCGCCCAGTTCGATTGCCCGCTGCGAGGGTTTAACATCATTCAGATTGACCAGGCGGTTTTCAGATTTGGACACGATCTTTTGCGCCAGCACCAGGATATCGCCATCCAATAGCTTCAGCCCGGCTGCTACCATTTTTTCGAGCAGGATGGCCGGCAGATCGTCACCTGGTTGGATGAGCGGGATTTCGGAAATTGGAGTAAAAATCAGGGGCTGCATAACTTATGAAAGCGGACTATGAACGCGGTAAACCGGTGATGCGAATGCCGGCGTCCTGGACGCCGAATTGTTTATTCAAACCGATCAGGACCGAGGTTAACCCCTCCACCACGACAGAATTTTCAATCACGCCGCCGCTCCAACCAACCAGACCAGCGTCTTTAACCAGGCCGATAACTTTCTCTCGCGCCTCTTTCGGGCCGCAAACCAAAACATCACAGGCCACTTCATCGTCATGGATCAAGTGTTCATAGGAAATATTCTGGAACGCGGATACAACTTGCACATCATCACCTAATATCGCTTGCGCTTGTTGTGCTGCACTGCCTTCCGGTGGCATCTGAACCTTGGCCACTTTGGGGGGAACCAGAGGTACGGTAACATCTATAAAGATTTTACCCCGTACATAGGGTTTTAAGAGCTCACACATATCTACATGCACGCCAAAGGGAACCGTCAAAACGACGATATCGGCGCGGATTGCGGCCTTTTCATTTTCCAGGCCAGATACCACATCCTGTTTAGCAAGCATTAAGTTCACATCACTGGCCGCTGCCTGAGCCTTTTCGGCCTGGCGCGAACCGATGATGATCGTATGTCCGGCTTTTGCCCAGCGGTATGCCAGCCCTTTACCTTCTTTTCCAGTACCGCCAATAATTCCAATCGTGTATCTTTCTGCGCCAGTGTCAGTCATTATGGGTTCTCCCTGAGGTTAATGGTTTTGAGCGATCGTGTTATACCGTTTCCACGTTTCTTTGGAAAGCCGGCGCGCCTCGTACGTGATTTTTTCTTCGTCCAAAGTGAGCAACTGCCGGTCGCGCATGAGCACTTTCCCGCCAACCATGGTGGTAGTCACCATGCTCTCATGAAAGCCAAAAATGATATGCCACGGCAAGTTGCCAGCGTCTAGTTCGGTAAAGGGGTGATAGTCAACAAAAATCAGGTCCGCTTCCGCCCCTGGCGCCAGAACACCGATAGGCCCGACGCCAAATTGCTGCTCTGCCAACAGTGCGTTGTTGTAAACTGCCATCTGGACCACATCGGTGCCAGACATGCGACGCGGGTCATGGTTCCATAGTTTATGCGCCAGGTAAGCGGTCTTCCATTCCTGCCACATTTGATTGGAGAAACCGTCATTCCCCAGACAAACCTTGATGCCCGCTCGCATCATGGCTTCCGGTTGAGACATGCCAACTGCGTTATTCATGTTAGACCGCGGTTGATGGGTAACCCAGGTCTGACTGGCTGCCAGCAGTTCGATTTCACGGACATCGACGTGCACGGCGTGCACCGCTATCGAGCGCGGACCAAGAATACCATGCCGCTCCAGCCGGTCCACCACCCGCTCACCGCATTTTTGCAAGCTGTCGTATTCATCCACCGGATGTTCGGCGACATGGACATGGAAACCGACATCATCCGGGCAAGCCACCCGGCAGGCCTCAAGGGTTTTTTCCGACAGGGTCAAGCTGGCATGCAGGCCAAAAGTAGCTGCCAGCTTGCCGCTTTTATCCGCCTTTACGGCGTTGATAAAGCGGACATTCTCGGCGATGCCATCTTTTGTGCCCTGCTCCCCCTCGCGATCGGTGACTTCATAGCAGAGCGAGGTGCGAACCCCGGCTTCCTGGACTGCCAGCGCTACTTCCGTCAGTGAACCACTGATTGCATTAGGCGAAGCATGGTGGTCTATTAGCGTGGTTGTGCCGTGTTTAACCGCATCGATCAGACATACCAGCGCCGAGTAGCGTACATCCTCCAGCGTGAGGGCTTTATCCAATGACCACCATAATTTTCCCAGAATTTCAGGAAAATCTTTGGGCGCCGGTCCCGGGATTCCCATACCCCGCGAGAATGCTCCATAGAAATGAGTGTGCGCGCAGATATTCCCAGGCATGATATATTGGCTATGCGCATCCAGACGTTCTTCCTGCGGGTATTTTTCGAGGATTTCGGTTTGTCTGGCAATTTCAACGATCTTGCTTTCTACAATTCGCAGCGCGTACCCTTCAAGAATGCGATTAGGTTGTTCCCAGGTGATAATCTTTCCGTTGGTAAGTATCATGGCTGCCCTCCAGAAATGATGGCCAGTATTTTAACGACACAAAACCGAAAGGTAAACCTTTCGGTTAAACGACCTGCTATTCGCATCAGGCGAACCAGGATAAATCGGAACAGTGAAAAACGAAGGGAATTTGATTGTCATAGGATCGGTGGAGAAGGAAGGCGGCGCTTTTCGACGGGCACTTCTCATCCGGCCCGACGCCAGCCAAGCAAGTGCTTGAACTGACCACCGAACCCTGCATATATTTTAGCATAAAGCGGTTGTTGTCAACAGAATTAAACCAGTCAACTGGAAAACTATTCCGAATGAGCATATAATCATCCCAAATACAGCATTCTGGAGAGAACCCATGGATCCGCGCACCAAAGCGCTCGAATATGCCGTTTCGCATCAGGCTGAATTCCTCGAACAACTCAAAGATTTGATCCGCATGCCGTCGATTTCGACGGCGCCCGAAAATAACGGGGATGTGCAAAAAACTGCGGAGTGGCTGGCGCACAAGCTGACCCGGATTGGCATGAAGAATGTGCAAATCCTGCCAACCGGCGGGCACCCGGTGGTTTACGGCGAATGCATTTGCGCTCGGGAAAAAGCCCCGACTGTTTTGGTTTATGGACATTACGATGTGCAGCCGGCCGATCCGCTGGAGTTATGGACAGCTGAACCTTTTACTCCCGAACAGCGCGGTGAAAACCTGTACGCCCGCGGCGCATCTGACATGAAGGGTCAGGTGATGGCCAGCATTGATGCAGTCGAAGCGATTATGATGTCAGGCGAACCGCCTGTTAATATCAAATTCATCCTGGAAGGCGAAGAAGAAATTGGCTCGCCTAACCTGGTCCCATTTATTAAGGCGCACCGAGAACTGCTCTCCTGCGATGTGGCGCTCAACCCGGACTGCGGCATGATCGGCGCGGATGCGCCAACCATTACTTACGCGCTGCGCGGTTTGGCTTATTTCGAGCTGCGTCTTTACGGCCCGGAGCACGACCTGCATTCAGGGCTTTACGGCGGGGCAGTCCATAATCCAGCGATTGTGCTGGCTGAATTGATCGCCGGTATGCATGATGCAGATGGTCGCATTACCTTACCCGGATTCTACGACCGCGTGCGGTCTCTGGACGCCGAAGAGCGCGCTCAGCTCGCCCGATTACCTTTATCTGAAGCTCACTTCCTTGCCATGACCGGCGTTTCAGCGCTTTTTGGCGAAAAAGGGTACACCCCGGTCGAGCAGGTTGGAGCCCGTCCCACGCTGGATGTAAACGGCTTATACTCAGGTTTCATTGGCGCCGGATCAAAAACAGTTCTGCCAGCTTATGCCATGGCGAAGATCTCCATGCGTCTGGTCCCTGACCAGGACCCCGCCGAAGTCCAGGATCAGTTGATCGCGTACCTGAACGCCAAAGCTCCCAAGACAGTACGCTGGGAATTGACTAACCACTCCTCCAGTAAAGCCTCCATATCCGATATTCACCACCCGGCCGTTAAGTCACTGGTGGATGGGTTGGCAGCAGCCTGGAAAACCGCGCCACTTTACAAGCGTGAAGGCGGCAGCGTGCCGATCGTTGGTGATATGCAGCGAATTCTAGGCGTGGAGTCCGTTTTAACCGGTTTTGGACTGTCGGACGATAATATTCACGCTCCGAATGAAAAACTGCACCTGCCGACCTGGTATAAAGGCATCCAATCGTTGATTCATTTCTTCTACAACTACGGGCAAGCTTAACGGTGGAAAGACTAGGAAGGTAAATGAGCACTGATAAACTAAAAATGCCGTCCTACGGCGGCCAGGCCTTGATCGAAGGCGTGCTGATGCGCGGCAAGTTCGGCGTGGCAGCCGCATTCCGCACCCCGGACGGCACGATTGTCATTGACAGAGAACCGCTGACCGGTATCTACAACAGCAAACTCACGCGCATCCCATTTTTGCGCGGACTGGTGCTGCTGTGGGATTCGCTTGGGCTGGGCACCCGTTTCCTGACCCGGTCAGCCAACTTGCAGGGCGGCGAAGACGAAAAAATCGAGGGGCCAATGTTGTACCTGACGCTGGCAGGATCCCTGTTGATCGCTGTGCTACTATTTTTTGTCGGGCCGGCCGCGTTGGGAAAACTCATTCAAAACTGGACCGGTATCTCCACTTTTGCCATGAATGTGCTCGAAGGTCTGATCCGGCTGGCGGGGATTGTGCTCTACATCTGGGCGATCGGCAAGATGAAAGATATCGACCGGGTGTTTGCCTATCACGGCGCCGAACATAAGACAATCAATGCCTTCGAGGCGGGCGCAGAACTGACTCCGGTCGAAGTCAAGAAGTTCCCCCTGGAACATCCCCGCTGTGGCACCTCGTTCCTGTTATCGCTGGTGGTCATTTCCATCGTAGTCTTTGCCATTATCGGCTCGCTGCCTACCCTCTGGCTGCTGTTGAGCCGGATTATCTTGATTCCAGTTTTGGCGATGCTGGCGTATGAATATATCCGCTTCACCGCCAATCACATGGATAACTGGCTCATCCGTTGGATGATTAAACCCAACCTGGCGTTGCAGCGTCTCACGACCCGTGAACCATCGCTTGATATCCTGGAAGTTAGCATCGCATCTTTTAATGCGATGATGGCGCAGGAAGCTGAGCTTTGTGGCATCCCACAGAAAATCACCAGCCTGGTTGAACCGCAACCTGTCGCGGCAATCGAACAATAAATAGGATCCATTGCTTGCCACAAACATCCCTGCCAACCCGCAGGGGTGTTTGTTTGTCTTTGATCGCATTAAGATGACTGATCCTTAATCCTATCTTCCGCTTGACACGCTTCCCCGGCCGGATATACACTTAAAGGCAGCGGAGTTGCATCTGGCTATGCGAAGCAAATTGGTTTACACCGGTTTCGGCGTTCTTATGGGGCTGTTGTCAGCAGCCTTGATTTTTATCGCCGCAGCGCCTCCCCGTTCAAACCCGATCACCCTGCTCCCGAGTCCGGCTCCGAGCAACCTGGCCGTTTTCGTCTCGGGAGCGGTGCAGAACCCGGGAGTTTTCGAACTCCCGACCGGCAGCCGGGTCGAAGCTGCCATAAAAGCTGCCGGTGGCTGGACTGACAATGCCGACTACGAAGCCATCAACCTGGCAGCGTTGCTGTCAGATGGTCAGAAAGTTTATGTGAAAGCAATTGGCGAGGAACCGCTTGTTCAAGCGGACAGCGAAAGGTCAACACCGCTGGAATTACCCGGCCTGATTGATATCAATACTGCTACCGCCGAACAACTTGACGAACTTCCCGGGATTGGCCCGGCAAAATCAACCGAAATCGTTGCATACCGGCAAAAGAACGGCGCATTTGATAAAATAGAAGATATTCAAAATGTGTCTGGTATTGGACCGGCGATTTTTGAAAATATTCAAGATTTGATTACGGTAACTGGCGCTCCTTAAGACTGCCAGAATAGGTGCCTAAATGAGCCTGAAAGAAACCATCGAAGCCAATTTAAAGGCCGCTATGAAAGCTGGCGCAGACGACCGGAAACGGGTGCTGCGCCTGATTCTCGCAGCTGCGAAACTCGCAGAGGTCGAGAAAGGCAGTGGTTTGGATGACAGCGGTCTGCTGGGGATCATTCAGAAAGAGGTCAAGATTCGCCGCGAATCGATCGAAGGTGCGCAGCATGCACAACGCGAAGACCTTGTCGCCGCAAGCCTGGCAGAGATCGCCATTTTGGAAGAATTGCTACCGAAACAGATGAGCGACGAGGAATTACTCGCTCTGGCAGTTAAAACGGCCGACGAAGTCGGGGCAACCGCTCTGACCGACACCGGAAAGGTCATGAAAGCCCTGATGCCAAAAGTCCAGGGGCGTGCTGCCGGTGACAAAGTCAGCCTTATTGTCCGGCAGGTGCTGCAAAACCGCGCATGAAAAAAGAAGGATTCTGGGTTAAGCTCTGGGACCGGTTTACCCGCACCCTCCCTCGATTAGGCTTGCTGGCAGTTTGCAGCGTCCTGGCGTTGGGCGCATTGGTTCTCCCGATCGCCATCCGTCCTACCGCCGTCAGCATAGCTCAGGGTGATGTAGCCAACCAGGACGTTCAGGCGCCACGCAGCCTCACTTACACCAGCCAGATCCTGAGCGATCAGGCGAAAGAAGACGCTCGAGCGCGGGTTCAGCCTATCTACCTGCCAACCGATCCGACCATCACCCGCACGCAAATCGAAAAGCTGCGGGTCGCGCATAATTACATCACGGTTGTGCGCTTTGACTCATTTGCCACGCTGGAACAGAAGATTCAAGATTTGAATGCCCTGGAAGGGGTAGCGCTTGAACCAGAAACGATTTCAGCCATTTTGAATCTGAGCGACGGGCGCTGGCAAACGATCCAGCAGGAATCGCTTTCCGTGCTGGAACAGGTAATGCGCCGCACGATCCGCACGGATGGAGTGGCGGAAGCGCGCCGCAGTATTCCAACCCTGATTAATTTTTCTCTGCCAGAAGATCAAGCGGCAATTGTCACCGAAATCGTTGGGCCGTTCATCAAGGCCAATAGTCTCTACAGTCAGGAATTAACCGACAAAGCTCGCCAGGAAGCGGCTGCAGCGATTGAGCCCGTAAGTCGAACTTTTATTTCCGGTGAAACCATTACCCGCCGCGGGCAAATCATTACTCCGCTTGTCTGGGAAGCGCTGCTCGCCTTCAATTTGATCGAGACCGATAATCGAATTGAGGAGATATGGGCTGCGGTAGCGCTGGTTGGATTGATGAGCGTATTTTTACTGCTCTATTTTTATCGCCGCCGCATGGCGCCAGTTGATAATTTCCGCGCGCTGGTGGTTTTATCGATCACCTTTTTAGTGTTTTTATATGGGGCAAGGGTAGTCATTCCGAACCGCACGATCATGCCGTACTTTTTCCCCATTGCGGCTTTTGCATTAACTTTGGCCAGTTTGTATAACCTGGAAGCGGGTCTGATTTTCCCGCTGGTTTTGAGTGTTCTGGCTGCCTACGGCCTGCCCAACAGCCTGGATTTGACCGTGTTTTACATCATCACCGGGATGGTAGGCGTCCTCTTCCTGGGCAAAGGCCGGCGGATTGCAAACTATTTTTGGGCTGGCCTGGCAATTGGCGTAAGTGGTAGCGCGGTCATTCTTGCATACCGCTTGCCAGATGCGATTACAGATTGGCTGGGTCTGGCAACCCTGATGGGGACGGCCTTCTTCAACGGATTTGCTTCCGCAGGCTTGACCCTGCTGCTGCAATTCTTATTCTCTCACCTGCTGGGTGTGACAACCGCGTTGCAGCTGATGGACCTGCTGCGCCCTGACCACCCATTATTGCAATTTATGCTGCGCAATATGCCCGGTTCCTACCAGCATTCGCTGCAGGTGGCAAATTTGGCCGAACAAGCAGCCGAAGCGATTGGCGCCGACCCGTTGATGACTCGCGCTGGGGCGATTTTCCACGACGCCGGTAAAGGAATGAACCCCTCGTTTTTCATCGAGAACCAGGTTGCCGGCAAACTGGACTCACATGACGAGCTCGACCCGGCTGAAGCTGCTGCCACCATTATCCAGCACATTCACGATGGCGTTTCATTGTGCAAAAAACACCGCCTGCCGCCCCGCATTCAGGATTTTGTCCGCGAGCACCACGGGACTTTGATAACCCGCTACCAATACTCCAAAGCAGTAGAAGCTGCCGGCGGCGATCCGGCTGCGGTCGACCTTGAGAAATTCCGTTATCCGGGCCCTAGCCCGCGCACTCGCGAAACCGCGCTCTTGATGCTGGCGGATGGCATGGAAGCTCGTTCCCGCTCGGAACTCCCCAAGAATGAAGACGAACTGCGCAGCATCGCCCGTAAAGTCATCGCGTACTGCCAGGATGAAGACCAGCTAAGCCAGACAAATTTAACCCTGCGCGATTTGAATACCATTGCAGAAAGCTTTGTCAAAACTCTGCTCACCACTTACCACCCGCGCATCCGCTATCCTGAAATGGCTCCGGCAAAAGTACAGGAGGATGGCAGCAAAAATCAGAATACCACGCCAATTCAACGACCTGCAATCGAACAACAAGCGGATGAAAAATGATCCATGTTCTCATTGAGGAAGCCTACGTAAGCCTTGTGGCAGAGGGATCCCTCAAGCAGGCTGGCCAGGCAGTACTCGCTCATCAAGGAGCCGATCCAAATACGGACCTGAGCATTGTGATCGATTCCGATGAGAAATTGCACAATCTCAACCGTGATTTTCTTGGCATCGACGCTCCAACCGATGTACTTTCCTTTCCGTCAGATGAATTTGATCCCGACGAGCAAGCTGTGTATATCGGTGACGTTATTATTTCTTTCCAACGGGCTGAAGCACAGGCTAAAAATGCCGGTCACCCGGTGATCAACGAGATCCAGTTACTGGTGGTGCACGGGGTCTTGCACCTGTTAGGCCATGATCACGCTGATCCAACCGAGAAAACCCGCATGTGGACTGCCCAGGCAGAAATACTGGATCAATTGGGCGTTCAGATCAACCAGCTTCCGGAATAATCCATGCGTAATTTCACCCGCGGCCGTTTATTTTCGTTCAAATACGCATTTTCAGGTTTGCGATATGTCATCATCTCACAGCGCAACGCCTGGATTCATGCAGCGATTACCCTTCTGGTAGTGATTCTGGCCGTTTTATTGAAATTAAACCTTCAGGAGTGGGGTATTTTGCTGCTTGCGATAGGCCTGGTCTGGACAGCCGAAATTTTTAACACGGCATTGGAAGCTCTGGTGGATTTGGTCAGCCCGCAGCCGCATCCGCTGGCAAAAATCGTCAAAGACACCAGTGCAGCAGCCGTGTTGGTCAGCGCGATTATCAGTATATTGATCGGTCTGTTGATTTTACTGCCGCCGCTCATTGCGGCATTGGTCAATTAATTTATAAATAGACGATACGGAGGAAAGTATGGCATCCTTTGCGTTCGGAACGGTAGGCTCCCCCATCTCGACTCCCAAAAAGCCCGGGGGCAGTGTTGGTGCGGTGCAACAAATGGCATCGCTTGGATTGGCGGCTTTAGAATTGGGCTGGGTCCAATCTGTGCGGGTTTCCGAGGAGACCTGTGCTACCATAAAAAGTACCGCCAAAGATGCGAAGGTTGCGATCAGCGTTCACGCCCCATACTTTATCAATCTAAACGGAACGGAAGAGGAATGGCCTAAGTCGCGTAAGCGGTTAATGGATGCTGCCCATTACGGCAATTTAGCTGGTGCCACCGACATCATCTTTCATCCCGGGTCATATTTCGGCAGCCCACCTGACCAGGTGCTTGGCATTGCGATTCCACGCTTACGGGAGTGTGTGGCAGAGCTGCGCGCCAACAAAAATCCGGTGATCCTGCGGCCGGAAACGATGGGCAAATCGGCTATGCTGGGCTCGCTCGAAGACACCCTGGTCATGAGCCAGGCAATTCCCGGGGTCGAGCCCTGCCTTGATTTTGCCCATCTCCACGCCCGCGCCGGCGACGGCAGCATGAACTCGCTGGCTGAATGGACCCAGGTTCTTGCACAATATGCCAAACTTCTGGGGGAAACGTCTCTCCAGCGACTTCATATTCATCTGTCGGGCATCGAGTACGGAGCGAAGGGCGAAAAGAATCACCTACCTGTGGCTGAGTCCGACTTGGACCTTACGGGATTATTCAAGGCGCTGGCCAACGCGAAATGCGCCGGGCGCATTCTTTGCGAAAGCCCGGTGTTGGAAGAGGACGCATTGTACATGAAACAGGTCTGGGAAAGCCTGTAATCCGCACTTAAATTAAGTTTATAGATATTCCCGCAGATTATGTTCCACCGCGTAGGCGGCAGCTTCAGCGCGGTTACTCACGCCCAACTTGGACAAAATGCTGCTGACGTAATTACGAACCGTGCCTTCGCCCAGAAACAGGGATTTGGCTATCTCCCGGTTTGTCTTGCCTTCTGACACCAGCAGCAGCACATGTTTTTCTTGTGTGCTCAGCGTGGCAAAGGCTGAGGCCTCTTCTTCCTTTACTGCCCGGCGGACTTCCTGGAATACCCGCTGGGTAACCGCCGGATCCAATAACGCCTCGCCTCGTCCGACCGCCTCAATGGCGCGGATCAGGTCCTCAGCTCCAATTTGTTTGAGTACATAACCTGAGGCTCCGGCGCGGATGGCGGAAAAGAGCATCTCGTCTTCCGCGTAGGAAGTAAGCATAATAACTCTGGTTTCCGGATAATTCTGGGTTATCTCTTCGCAGGCTTCGATCCCGGACGTCCCCGGCAAACGAATATCCATTAAGACCACATCTGGCCGCAACTGCGCTACCTGATCAAGGGCCTCTTTAGCGGTTCCCGCCTCACCTACCACCTCAAAGTTGGGGTGATGCTCGAGTAAAGCTTTTAAACCCAGTCGAACCACCTCGTGATCGTCAACCAGTACGATGCGCTGTTTTGCCATGGTCATTGTCTCCAGCTGTGAGTATATCAGAGTTTGTATGGGTTAATCTATATATTGCTTATTAGACTACACGCAATTTAGTCGATATCCAGAGTTACTGGACAATGATCCGACCCCATCACCTGATCCTGGATGGTAACCGTTCGAACGCTGTCCATCAATGCGTTGGAAACCAGGTGATAATCCAAACGCCAGCCGACATTCCGGGCGCGTGCATTGGAAATGTACGTCCACCAGGTATACTGGATGCGCTCCGGGTACAACTTCCGGTAGGCATCTGTAAAACCATTCTCAAGGTAGCGCGTGACCCAGGCGCGTTCCTCTGGCAGGAAACCGGATGTATTGCTGTTCTGTTTGGGATGGGTCAAATCGATCTCCTGATGGGCGGTGTTGAAGTCGCCGGTAATGATGATTTTTTGGTCATGATCGTGTAAATCACCGCACAATCCCAACAGGCGGGCATAAAAATCCAGCTTGTACTCGACCCGGTCCTGCCCGCGCTGCCCGTTGGGGAAATATATATTGAACAATGTAAATTTAGGGAAACGCAGCCAAACCACCCGGCCTTCCGAATCAAAGCGCGGATCATCCAGCCCAAACCCTGTTTCCAGCGGCGGAATGCGGGTAAATAATGCAACCCCGCTGTAACCCGGACGTTCCGCTGGATTCCAAAAAGCGGTGTAACCATCCCATGATCGGTATATTTCTTCGATCTGTTCCGGGCGTGCTTTTACCTCTTGCAAGCAGATAACGTCGGAATCATCCTTTTGCAACCAATCACCAAAACCTTTTTTCAATACTGCTCGATAACCGTTGACATTCCAAGTGGTTATTTTCATATTTGTTTTTAAGGTTTTTCCCTCTGCTGTGGTAAACTTAATTTCTACTTGGCCAGTTGCGTTGCGCTCTTGCAACCGTCCGGGTAAATTCGACCAGGAACGATATATGCTTCAGTCTGATCCGCGTAGCATTATTTACATCGAAGACGACCAAGAAATGATTGATCTGGTCGCTATGATTCTAAGCCGGCGCGGGTATGAAGTAAAGGGTATCCAAGGCGGGCGGGCCGGATTGTCAGCCATCATCGAGGAAAAACCTGACCTGATTTTGCTCGACCTTATGATGCCCGACGTTGACGGGTGGGATATTTTTCAGCAAATCCGCTCTCGCGAAGATACGAGTGCCAT
Source organism: Chloroflexi bacterium GWB2_54_36 (assembly GCA_001796355.1). Classification (GTDB taxonomy): domain Bacteria; phylum Chloroflexota; class Anaerolineae; order Anaerolineales; family Anaerolineaceae; genus Bellilinea. The sequence continues at coordinate 19,775 of MGMG01000081.1, forward strand.
CCCGGTGATTATCATCACTGCAAAAGCCCAGGCAATCGATAAGGTTCTGGGTTTGCATATTGCGAAAGCCAATGACTATATTTGCAAGCCCTTCCGGCCGCAGGAACTACTCGATAGCATCGACAAGGTCCTTAAGCCGGGACAAGCCGCTTGATCCAACCGAACGGATCACTACTGGCGTATGACCAGAACCGTCACGATCCAAAATTACACCAACCCGCTCGACGCTCCCATTCGCGCGCAAAATTGCGCCGATTTTTGGAGCAAATTTCGCGGATTAATGCTGCAAAGTTCCATCCCGCTCGATGGTGGTGCTCTACTCGCTGAAGATAAAAGCAGCCGGATGAATGCATCCATTCATATGCTGTTCATGCGGTTCGACATCGCGGCTATTTGGATCGACTCAGATATGATAGTCGTCGACGTGCAAATTGCCCGCCGCTGGCGGCTGGCTTACATGCCAGCAAAACCAGCCCGTTATATTCTCGAAACACACGTAAACCAGGCAAAGCATTTTAAAATTGGAGACCAGGTCTCATTCACCTATGATTAAACGATTGATAGCTATCTTCCTCGCTGTTATTCAAATTTTTTCCTTCTTTACCCCCGCGTTAGCCCAGACCGGCGGGGATTTGCCGGTCTATATTGTTCAGCCTGGTGATTCGCTAAACTTAATCGCGGTCCGTTTTGGCATCTCCGCTGAAGATCTGATCGCCGCCAATGACCTGGCCGACCCGAATGTGCTGAATGTTGGCACTGCGCTGCGCATCCCCGGATTGGAAGGCTTTTCCGGCACCCTTACCACCGACGTAGCGGGGTTAGGTGCCACATTGACCGGTCTGAGCCGCCAGTATCAGTTCTCAAGAGATCTTATTGTCGACTTGAATCGCATTACAAGCCCAGCCGAGATTTATGTTGGCTCAACATTGGTCCTCCCCTTGCTGGAAGAAACGACTGCCATGCAGCCGGCTGCCCCGATTCACACAGGCGATTCATTCCTCGAGACTGCCGTCAAGCAGAATAAAAACCCGTGGGCCATCCTAGAAACGAATGCAGCCCCTGGTTCCGCTGCGCTTTTACCGCTCGAACGGTTGGTATCTGCCGTAGGAGCTGAAACAGGCAGTATATTAGGATCCGACCTGGTGCAATCAGTCGATATCAATCCGCTGCCGCTCCGCCAAGGAAAAACCGAAGTCATCACAGTCAAGACCACAGGTCCGGCCAGCCTGAGCGGCGAACTCAATGGCAAACCACTGAATTTTTTCCAGGTTGCAGATAACGAATACGCTGCTATCCAGGGCGTTCATTCGCTGGCGCAGCCTGGCCTGACGGGAATCAAAGTTCAGGTGGAGGCGCCGGCTGCCGACCCATTCACCATTGAACAATCCATCCTGGTTGAATCTGAGTTTTATCCGCAAGATCCGCCGTTATATGTGGATCCTGAAACTCTCGATGAAGCGTTTACTCAGCCAGAGGACGAAATCGTTCGCGAAACTACTACTCCGGTAACTCCGGAACGCTATTGGACTGAAATTTTCAAAATCCCAGTTGATGAACCCTGGTGTATTAAGTCCGGGTATGGCAATCGCCGTTCTTACAACGGCAGTCCGTTCACTTATTTTCACTCGGGGGTCGATTACGGCGTCTGCGCCAATTTGAATATCTATGCTCCCGCACCCGGCCGGGTGGTTTTCAGCGGTGAATTAACCGTGCGCGGGATCGCCACCATCATCGATCACGGCTGGGGTATTTACAGTGGTATGTACCACCAATCCAAAACACTGGTAAAAGTCGGTGATTTTGTAGAAGCTGGCCAGTTGATTGGTGAAATCGGGGGAACCGGCCGCGTAACCGGTCCACACTTACACTGGGAGGTTTTTGCCAACGGCATACAGGTCGAGCCTTTGGATTGGCTGGACCACCTTTACCCGGAAGATTTCCTTCCTGCCCCCTAAAGGTAAGGTATAATGAGCGAGTGGTTTACCAACAGCCCGCAATTAGGGCTGATTCGAACAACAAGGTGAGAACTGCATTAAGATGTCGATTGCCCCATTAACTCTGCAAGCGAACTACTGGGAAAGTTTTGAACTCCAGGACGAAGACCTGGAATACCTTTACAACCATTTGCTGGAAATCGAGACGCCGCTAACCTCCCGTGAGTTGGCGGAGGTACTGGTTAAAGAACGCATCCGGTTCGAAACGGAAGAGATCAAAAAGCAAATTGGCAATGGGGCGACATATTTTCCAAAAGATCATTACAAGGTGGGGGACAAAATCCGGTTCCCAGCGTTAAAGTGGGAAGCGGGAAAAATCGCCGGCATCCGGCCGGGCACTAATCCCGAATATAGCCCTTTTGAAGTCATCGAAGTCGAATTTAATACTTTTGGCAAGCGCGCCTTTGCCTCCGGCGTCGAAAACCATCCACTCAACGCACCGATTGGATTGAGCACCGACGATCCTGCCCTGAACCTGCAGACTGTCATATCGCAGCACACTAAATCGATTCAAGCCAAGCTGGCCGAAAAATTTAATGCGGTGCCCGATCTTGTGCAGATTGCTGGCGCATGGTTCCCGCGCTCATTGCTGGTGGACGTCAATATCGGACATCTGAATCTGGCTGAGGCCGTTTTGGAAATGGCAGATGGTGGTCCGCTGCCCACCCGCCCCATCTTGGAACAAATTGAGCTGCCAACGGATGTCAACCTGAAATTGACCGAATTTTCGATGAATCTGGCGCTCCAGGAAGACGAGCGTTTCGATGAAGTCGGCCCTAGCGGTGAAACTTTATGGTTCTTGCAGCGTCTGGAACCGGAAGGGGTGCGGACAATACCGTTCCACCTGCGCTATCAGACTCCCTCAAACCTAGCCGCACTGGAAAACACGGACCTGGCCGCTGACCTCAATTCTATGGTCTTCGACGAACTCGAGACTGAAGACGACCAGCCATCCCGCGGGAACCACATTACGGTCAGTTTGATTTACCCGCACTGGCGCAGCGGCACAATCCCGCTCTCGAAAAGCATTGCCCGCCTGCTGCCCACCGCCTATGAAGCCCCCCGCGTCAACTTCACCTTTGTCGATGAAGATACCCACAAGGAATTCCCAGGCTGGGTGGTACGCCCACACCGCTATGTCTTCGGTCTCAAGGAATGGTACGAGGAAAAATCCTTGATCCCCGGCTCTCTGTTTGTTATAAAACAGGGAAAGATACCCGGGCAGGTTTTAATCCAGGCATTGAAAAAACGTCCCACGAAAGATTGGATCCGCACGGTTCTGGTTGGGACCGACGGGGGCGTTGTATTTACCATGCTCAAACAACAGATCAGCAACGACCTGGATGACCGAATGGCGATCATGGTTCCCGACCCTGAAGCGATCGACAAACTGTGGGAACAGACCGGAAAAGCGCGCGGGACCCTGGAAGTTTCCATCATCAACACAATGCGCGAATTGATCAAACTGTCTCCACAGGGGCATGTTCATGCTCAGGAGCTGTATGCGGGCGTTAATATCCTCCGCCGCTGCCCGCCCGGCATCATCCTGCAAGTTCTCGCCAATCAACCGCAGGTGTCTCACCTGGGGGACTTATATTTCAAATTGGACGAGACGGCCTCCGAGGAGTAAGTTCATGATTGCCTCCGGCAAATTTAGCCTGGTAAAGCCCACCATTGAAACACCATTCAAAATCGATTTTGAATGGTGGAAAACACATGACCACAACTGGCGGGTTTATCTTTTTAGCTTTTTATGCGCTGAGCATCAGCAAGTATTTGAGAATGTCGGCGACCAGGCCTGGATCGATTGGATCGATCCGGAAACCGCTGAAGTCACCCAGGTGGACGGTCTGCAACACATTTTGATGACCCACTGCGCGCTCCAACCTGAATTTGTAAATTCAACGACCACCCTGGTCGATGCAGTTTTTCGCGTTCTGCTTTCCAATGGCAACACCCCCATTTCGCCGGCTGAACTTTCAGATCGCGTCAACAAGCCAGCCGAAACCATTTTGCGAACTCTTTCTGGCCCGCGGGTTTATCAAGGCATTCGACCGGCGCACTCGTAGTCTCAATCAAAGTAGATGCGGCTCGCGAGCCGCCCCTGCAATACCAAATTGACGGTCAGATACATGTGCTATAATAATTTTCAGGCGTCGAAAACCGCTTCGTACGCCCCTGTAGCTCAATGGACAGAGCACCGGACTTCTAATCCGATGGTTGTGAGTTCGAGTCTCACCAGGGGCGCTGCATCCTTCTTTCAGAGGAGATAACCATGATTGAAAGAAAAGGTGTTTTCACCTTTCGTAACCGTGATGTAATCATTATCGGTGAGGATGTTAAACCGGGCGACCAGGCTGCCGAGTTTGAAGTATTAAACCAGGATTTTGAAGCCATTAAAGGGCTGGCAAGCACTGTCGGCAAGGTGCGCATCATTGCCGCCGTTCCTTCTCTGGAAACCTCGGTTTGCGACCGCGAAACCCGCCGGTTTAATCAGGAAGCCGCCAATCTGAGCAAAGATGTCGCCGTCCTGGTGGTCAGCATGGATTTGCCGTACACCCAAAAACGGTGGTGCGGCGCGGCAGGCATTGACCAGGTAACCGTGGTCTCAGACGCAAACCATAAAGAGTTTGGTCCCCGCTATGGAGTGCTGCTGAAAGAGATTGGCGTTTTTCGCCGGGCGATTTTTGTGGTTGACAAAAAAGGCTTCATCACGTACGCAGCTTACATGCCGGTGTTGGGCGATGAACCGAATTACGAGGAAGTCATAGCTGCTGCCCGAAAGCTGGTCTGATTCAAGTTTTAGCGGGAAATTGGTGGAGGTAAGATGATCACTGTAATATTTAAACCCAGACAGGTTCGCCCTGGGTATTCCATTGCTGAAGATCCTCTGGTCAATTTTGCCGGAAATCGTAATTATCGCCCGAACTATCAGAGCCGTACCTGGCGCCCCTCCACAGACATCTATGAAACGGAAGAGAATATCAGCGTCCTGGTCGAAATTGCCGGTATGGACGAGGAAGATTTTTCGATCAGTATGGACCGGAATGTGCTCAACATTCAGGGAGTACGGCCTTCCCCGGTGGAAGAGCGGCGGGCTGTTCACCAGATGGAGATCCCATTTGGCGAATTTTCGGTCGAAATCGTCTTTTCGATGGAAGTGGATTTGAACCGGGTTACCGCAACCTACAACAACGGTTTTCTTAACATCATCTTGCCTAAAGAACCACCCAAACACATCGACCTTACGAGAGAATAACGAGCAACCATGCCAGCATCCAGGTGGAATGTCGATCTTAGCCACATGTTATATGAAGCCGAGACAGAAGAAGGAAATTACGAAGAAATCTATTTTGGCTCTGCTGATTCTGAATTTGAAGGGCTTGTCGAAGAGCAAACCGGCCCTGAACCGGACTTTGTCGAAGAATCCACGGTAAAACTGCCGGATGTTTTACCAATCCTGCCCCTGCGCGGATTAGTGGTTTATCCTCAAACTGGCGTGCCGCTCACCATTGGCCAACCGCGCTCCATCCGCCTGGTGGATGATGTCGTAGTTGGCGACCGCATGATCGGTTTGATAGCTTCCAAAGATCCCGAGCAAGAAAATCCCGGCCCGGAAAATCTCTATCAGATTGGGACAGCGGCTTTAATTCACCGGTTGTTCCGCGCGCCAGACGGGACGATACGGCTGCTGGTGCAGGGTATTTCCCGCTTCAAGGTTGTTGAATATACATCGCTAGAGCCCTATTTGCAGGCCAAAGTGGAGCCGCACGCAGAGACGCAGGAAGAAGGAATCGAGGTCGATGCCCTGGCGCGTAATATCCGCGACCAGTTTGGCCATATCGCTGAAATGATTCCCTCCATGCCGCGCGAACTGGTGGCATCGATTGCCAGCCTTACTGATCCGTTGGCAACAGTTTATTCCATCGCCAATTTACAGCGGATGGAAATTGCGGACGCCCAGGAAATTCTGGAAGTCGATTCGATTAGCGCAAAACTACACAAACTGGTCTCTTTGTTGACCCGGGAGAGCGAGGTCCTCGAGCTAAGCCAAAAAATTCAGAAAGAAGCGCGCTCAGAAATAGACAAAGTTCAACGTGAGTACTTCTTACGCGAACAACTCAAAGCCATCCAGCGCGAACTGGGCGAGGAGGATGAGCAGGCCGCAGACGTTGAAGAATTCCGCAAGAAGATCGAAGCCGTAACCATGCCAGAGGAAGCCGGAACGCTCGCCCGGCGTGAACTGGAACGCCTCTCCCGCCTGCCTACCGCAGCCGCGGAATACGGCGTCATCCGAACCTATCTCGATTGGCTGGTCTCGATCCCCTGGTCAACCAGTACCCCGGATAATCTCGATATTTCTCACGCGCGCGAGGTGCTGGACGCCGACCACTACGGCCTGGAAGACATCAAAGAACGCATCCTGGAATATCTGGCCATCCGCAAGCTGCGCCACGAACGTCGTGAGGAATTTGCCGGTCAGACCAGCGAAGATAAAATCCGCAAAGAGCGCGAAGGCGTCATTCTGTGCTTTATAGGCCCGCCTGGCGTCGGAAAAACCAGCCTGGGCATGTCTATCAGCCGTGCGATGGGACGCAAATTTATCCGCATCTCGCTTGGCGGCGTGCGAGATGAAGCAGAGATTCGCGGTCACCGCCGGACTTACATCGGCGCCATGCCCGGCCGGATCATCCAGGCGCTACGACGAGCGGAAACTCGCAACCCGGTATTCATGCTGGATGAGATCGACAAGTTGAGTTTTGACTTCCGCGGCGACCCGGCCTCCGCTCTGCTCGAAGTCCTCGACCCGGAACAAAATGTCGAATTCCGGGATAATTACATCGAGGTAGCCTTCGATCTTTCGCAGGTGATGTTCATTACCACAGCCAACCAACTGGAGACCATTCCAGGGCCGCTTCTCGACCGGATGGAAATCATCCACCTTTCCGGATATACCGAAAACGAGAAACTGCAAATCGCCAAGCGGTATCTCATACCCCGGCAGTTCCGTGAAAATAGCCTGCGCGAAGGTGAAATTGAATTCAGCGATAAAGCAATTGCCGCCATTATCCGCAGCTACACCCGTGAGTCGGGCGTACGCAGCCTGGAGCGGGAAATCGGTGGAATTTGCCGAAAGATCGTCACCCGCATTACAGAAGGCAAGACCGAAAAAGTGGTGATCGACGCGGACATGGTGCGCGAGCTGCTTGGCCGACCGAAATATTTGGCGACCGAGGAAATTCAACGCCGCCTGGAAGTTCCCGGGGTTGCCACCGGATTGGCCTGGACGCCGGTTGGCGGAGATATTTTATTCATCGAGGCCACGCGCATGCCGGGCAGCAAAGGATTTATGACCACCGGTTCGGTTGGCAAGGTCATGCAGGAATCAGCTCAGGCGGCGTTGTCCTACGTCCGTTCGCGGACCTCCATTTTGGGCATCGATGATGCATCCTTTGAGCGTTCCGATCTTCACCTGCACATTCCGGCAGGCGCCCAGCCAAAAGATGGTCCTTCGGCAGGCGTCACCATGGCTACCGCGCTGGTGTCGTTGATGACCGGCAAACTGGTACGATCGGATGTCGGGATGACTGGGGAGATCACCCTGCGCGGGCAGGTATTACCGGTTGGTGGGATTAAAGAGAAGATTCTGGCAGCCCACCGCGCCGGACTCAAAACGATTATCCTGCCGCGCGAAAACGAACCAGACCTGGAGGAACTACCTGAGGAAGTTCACCAGGCGATTAATTTTATTCTGGTCGATACTATGGATGAGGTGCTTAGCCAGGCATTAGAACCCCTCCCTCAGCCCGACCCGGTTAAAACCTCAGACGCAACCCATTCAAGCGAATAATCCTTATGACACATGTTGTGCTGATCGAAGACGACCCGTCCATGCGGCATTTGCTCAAAATATTTTTGGAGATGGAGCAGTTTAGGACCACGCTCATCGACCATTTTGAGCCGAATGCAGTCATTGCTGAATTACAATCCAGCCAGGCTGATTTCTTACTCATGGACGTCCACTTGAACGGCGCAAATGGCCTTGCGCTATTGGCATCGGTCCGCGAGCAGCAGGGGTTAAAAGACCTCAAAATTTTGATGACTTCTGGCGAGGATTGCGAAGACGCCTGCCTAGCGGCAGGCGCTAACGGATTCCTCCTCAAACCCTATGCACCCACAGATTTACTCACCTGGCTGCGGTCTAAGGATTCGTCGCTCTCCAACTAAATTTGAGGAGCATACTTATGGCAAGAAAACAAAACCAGGCTGCCAGTCAATGGTATACCGTTGATTTGCACCTGCACACCCCTGCGTCCACTGATTTTCAGCAACCGGATGCAACTTACATTGACATTTTAGAAAAGGCCGAAACGCGCGGTCTGGATATGATCGCCTTCACCGACCATAATACGGTGGCAGGCTATCGCAAACTCAGCGACGAGATTCAGCAGTTGGAGCTGCTCGAAAAATTAGGGCGGCTGCTGCCGGAAGAGCGCACGCGGCTTGACCAATACCGGCGGCTGATGGCCAGGATCCTGGTGCTTCCCGGATTCGAATTCACTGCCACCTTTGGTTTTCATATCCTGTGCATTTTTCCACCGGATAAGCCCGTGCGAGAACTCGAACATTTGCTGCTGACGCTGAATATCCCCCCGGAACACATCGACGAGGGTTCTCAAACGGTCGGCGCCACCTCGGATGCGCTTACTGTTTACCGGGTGGTCAACCAGCATGGCGGCCTGGTGATCGCCGCACACGCCAACTCAAGCAACGGCGTTGCCATGCGCGGTTTCAATTTTGGCGGCCAAACCAAGATCGCCTTTACGCAAGACATCAATTTGCATGCGTTGGAAGTGACCGACCTGGAACAAAAGGGGCCGCGCAGCACAGCGGCATTTTTTAACGGCACCAAACCGGAATACCCTCGCCGAATGCACTGCGTCCAGGGATCTGACGCCCATCGGGTAACGGCTGACCCATTGCGCAAGAAAAATCTCAGTATTGGTGATCGGGCAACCGATGTGCTGATGACCGAATGTACCTTCCAGGCGCTCAAGGAAGTTTTCCTTGGCAACGACTTTTCGCGTACCCGCCCCCACAGCCATGCAGAAGAACAGGCGTACGACTTCATCCAATCCGCTGTAGAAGAAGGTTCGAATATCATCACAGAGTTCCATGACAGCATTACGGTTCGCGGCGGAAAACTGTACGATATTTTGGCGGATGTGTGCGCCTTTGCCAATACCAACGGCGGGACGCTCTACCTGGGGGTGAGCGAAGATGTCAAAAAGCTGCCAGTGGGTATTCCTGACCCGGAGCAAGCGATTCAGCAAATCGAGAAAGAGATCAACAATCGAATCAGCCCTCCGCTTCATTGTCAGATGGACATTCACGACTACCGCGGCAAGAAATTGGTGCGGGTGCTGGTGCCGCGCGGCGATGAACCACCTTACGCCGTGGACGACAACAAGATTTATGTACGCGATGAAGCCGAAACCGGCCTGGCTGTGCGCGACGAAATCGTCAGTTTGGTGCTGCGCAACAAACGCGAACCGCACGCTGTATCTCAGCCCTCGACCAGTCCGACCGAACCGGTTACCCGCGCGGAGGCGCCTGTCAAAGAAGAAGCCGATATGGATGATGCGCCGCGTACTGGTGTGGAAGTGTTGAATCCCGAAGAACGACAGGGTAAAACGTACTTCACCATGCGGGATTTGCGCAACGGCAACATGGTCAAAAATGTCACCCGCGCATCCGCCCGTAAGTTGTGGCATTACGCCATCAACCGGTATAACGAGCTGGCGCCTAATTTAGAAAATACGCACATCACCTGGCAAGGCGACCTGGGTTTCATAGGCCAGGTCAGACAGGGTAGCACGGTGCGCTACGACCTGATTCAACGCACCACGGGCGGATATCGTTTCTATTTTGGCGTCACCGCTGATGGCATACACGGCGGCTGGAAGCACTTGATTGGCGAGGATGAAGGCTAATGACCGTCCGGTTTAGCGTGCTCACCGTGTCAGACCGGTCAGCCCGCGGCGAGCGGGAAGATTTGGCCGGTCCGGCGTTGGTTAAACAGGTAGAGACTGCCGGCCACAGGATCGTCCATATCGCGATTGTTGCGGATGAAGCAGCCGATATCAGCCGAGTGTTGACAATCTGGTGCGACTCCGGTGAGACCGATGTGATTCTAACCACGGGCGGGACAGGTTTTGCCCCACGTGATGTCACGCCGGAAGCTACCGCGGCGGTTATTCAACGGTCGGCTCCCGGCATTGCTGAAGCAGCTCGGGCTTTCAGCTTACAGCTGACGCCGCATGCCATGCTGAGCCGCAATGCTGCTGGCATTCGCGGTCGTACGCTGATCATTAACCTCCCGGGCAGCCCAAAAGCTTCCCGGGAGATCCTGGATTATCTGCTGCCGGTGCTGTCGCACGCGGTTGAACTCCTAAAAGACGACCCGCGCGCTGAACAAGGCCACGGAAAGATTGGCGTGTAAGTTCACCCGCCGTTTTTGGGTGGTTCCAACACCGAACCATGGGGCAATTTTCCGAATTCCAGAGCGGCCTGCAGCGTATCATCCCGCCGGATCAGGCTGACCGGGACGTTATACTGGCGTATTTTTTCCGCTATTTCATCGGAACTGGTTGCCGAGCCAAACCCGCGCGGGTCAATCAGCACAACCACCGGCTGCAAATCGCGGCGCTGCAAGATATCAACCGCCAGGACCATATTCTCCGTATTGGAGGCCGTGACCAGCACCACGGTGCTTCCCCGGACGATCTGATTGGCCTGCCCTTCAATTAACCCCAACAGGGGGAGCTTGCCTTCAGGTTTCAGAAATGCGCAGACCTCGAGAATCTTTCCCAATTGCCGCTCGCCGCGCTCAGCCGGGATTAAATTGAGGTGAGTGGCTGAGCTGGCGAACCCGACAGACCGGCCTTCCAAAATATAATAATTTGCAATGGAAGCCGCCGCAGAGACAGCATACTCAAAGGTATCCGGCGGCAGCGGAACCTCGACCTTGTGCGGCAGCACCCAGAACTGTTCACGCTGCAACTGGTCGTAAGGCTCATAAGGCAGCGCCAGGTTAACGCCCTGCAATGCATCCAGCAGGACCCAGACATCGGCCTGGGGATCCTGCTCGAATTCCTTGACCATCAAGCGGTCCTTCCGGGCTGTGGAGCGCCAGTGGATGCGGCTTAGCGGGTCGCCAGGGGCGTATTCGCGTACGCCTGCCGCATACGGCGTAACTTCCAGACTCTTGCGCCGCAGCGCTCGTCCACCTGGCAAACGCCCGGTTGGGCCGGGAAAATTTTCAAGATTCACCATAAAAGGCAGCACCACCAGTTTATGGTCTGATTCGAATAATTTCTCTCTAGCAAACAATCCGAATGGATCGCCGGATGAAATCATAGTCGGGCCGAGTAGAAAAGAACCGCGCTGGGTCAATAGGGTACGCGAATAATACGAGCGGTACTGGTGCGGGCCAATATTGGCAACCACTTTGGAACCACGTTTACCCGGCAAATCCGTCAGGTCGCGTACTTCTAGCCAGAGACGCCCCAGCCGCGAAAGATTGATGATTTCAAAGCGTTCTTCGAAGATTTGCCCCACCTGCTGCCGGAGAACACGGGAAGTTCGATGAATTTCCAGTCCGCGCAGCGATGCTGCCGTCCAGATGAGGGATACCAATCCAACTAGAATCAACAGATAGCCGATGCGGTAATATACGTAGGTGTTTTGCGGCTCGGACAAATAGGTAGCCAGATACACGCCCCCCAGCAGAACCAGATAGGCTAAAAAAGCGCGTCGAATGATCATCCCACTTCGGTTTTGGTGCTCAGATCTCCGCCAGGTACCGGCAGGTTCGCCATTACTTCATGCACAATTTGGTCAGCCGAAAGATTGCGCAGGCGGGCTGCTGGTTGTACCACCATGCGGTGCGCCAGAACGTACTCCGCCAGGAATTTGACGTCATCTGGCAGGACGTAATTGCGTCCTTGCATGGCAGCCATTGCCTGCCCGGCCCTGAAGAGGCCCAGACTGCCGCGCGGGCTCGAGCCCAGATAAACATCCGAGTTATCCCGGGTGGCGCGCACGATCTCCACAATGTACCGTTTGACTGGAGGAGAAACAAAAATCGTCTTTACCAACTCCTGGATTTCCAGAAGCTCGGTTACTTCAGCAACTGATTTGAGGTCCAGGATAGGATGCCGGAGCTGCTGCAGCTCTAAAATGCGAATCTCATCCATCAAGGCTGGGTAACCCATGCGAACCCGCATGAAGAACCGGTCCAACTGTGCTTCGGGCAGCGGAAAAGTACCTTCGTATTCAATCGGGTTCTGGGTGCCAAGCACCATAAATGGTTTCGGCAGCGGGTAAGTCACGCCGTCCACCGTAACCTGACGCTCTTCCATGGCTTCCAGCATCGCCGATTGGGTCTTTGGCGTTGCCCGGTTGATTTCGTCCGCCAGGATGATCTGAGCCATAATCGGCCCCGGCCGGTATTCAAATTCACGCGTGACCTGATTAAATATGGCTACGCCGGTCACATCGCTTGGAAGCATGTCCGGAGTAAATTGAATGCGGCTGAATTCACAACCCAGCGATTTAGCTAAACTGCGTGCCAGGACGGTTTTGCCAACCCCCGGCACATCATCAATCAACAAATGCCCCTGGCACAAAAGACCAACAGCAACTAATTCGAGCGTCTGGTTTTTCCCGACAATGACCTTTTCCAAATTGGTAATGATCCGTTTCGAAAAGTCCTGGATCTTTGGCGCGGGGTTATCCATTCATAGCTCCTTCAATGTGCAGGTTGATTCGCCTGTAAAGGTTATTTGGATTTTTGTCGAAGTGCCAGCCGGGCCAGTCCCATGAAAACCCATGATACCAGACTAACCCATAAACCTGAAGTAAAACTGTCCGGTTTATATTCTAATTCAACCTGATGTAACCCGGCAGGCACGCTGACCGCTTTGAACAAATAATCCGCTCGCAAAACCGGCGATGGCATACCATCTACGGCTGCTTCCCAACCCGGATACCAGGTGTCCCGTATCACTACCCAGCCGTCACTGGAACTATCCAATCTAAGCACAATAAGGTTGGGTGAATCTGTCTGGACCGCCAGTCTTCCCTGCCCAGTACTTGTGCCGGCTGTGTCAACAAGATGATTTCCCTCCAAAACCACACAACCCGGCGCTGCGTCGGCCGCAAAGCGGTCGTTAACCATTTCGAAGGAATCGTCTGCTGACTCGGCCCATGCTGCGCAAGCCGACCAGGTAAAACGCGAGTCAGCTTCCAGGGGCTTTAATCCCGTCCGCTGCGTACCAGCGGGGTCCGCAACAATTTCAGCACCAGCATTCATCATCGCCAGCCATCGTTGCTCAAGTATTGGCTGAGCATATTCCATCTGATCAAACCAGGTCGCGAATCGTGCAGGCGCCAGCGGATCAAAATTATTGACCATCGGCACCCCATCCAATAAATTCAGGTTTGGAACCAGAACATCCCGCAATCTGCTCCAGTCCTTGCCTGATCCAAAATCCGCAAAATCAAATAACCGGTTGTACACAATTTCATATTGATCTTCGGGATCGATCCACACGCGCGCCCCTTCGAGCGTCTTATTGATTTGTTCTATTTGGCTATGCGCGGTATTGAATATTTTAACCGGGATGGTTGGGCTAACAACCGCTTGAGCAATCAGTAAATCGACCAAAATCCATGCGCTGGCGACATATCCCCAACCGCTCAACCTGCCCACGGTTGGCAAGCGCCTGGCGATAAATGCACTGACCGTCGAAGCCAGGCCGAATAAAATTAAACCGCGCACCATGCCCGACTTCACCTGAGGCAGAGCCATTGAGACTAAAACGGTGCTTGCGGCCAGAATTAATCCGCCAAAGGTTATCAGATTGAACGCCACCCTGCCCTTCTTCCCGGGCTGCGTCCAGCGGTCAGCGGCCAGGCCGGCGAGCAGCGCCAGCGCGAAGGTTGGCCAGATCATCCAGCGGGCAGGTGCCTGGAACATCTCGAATGTTGGAATATTGTGAAATAACCAGGGGAAGATGGGTGTATTCGCACCCAGCGCGAGCAAAGTTCCACTAATGGTGATTACCCACAAGAATCCGGCCAGATTGTGCAAACCATCCGCCCGATCTTTTTTCCGAAACAGCCAGGGAAGCGAGGTTAAAGCCAGGATGAACGGAATGAGCCCGATATAAACCGCATCTTCCCAATAGGTAGCGTAACCATAAAAATCACCATAGCCAGGATTGCCAAAGAGGTCGGGGATCAGAAATCCGAGCAGCCGCAAGGGTGAAAACGAATAAACCATGGCAGTTTCGAGGTCGTACGCCGCTGCGCGCTGCGATTGAAGCAGGTATTCAAAAGTAGGCATTAGTTGAATCGCTGTCAACAGCCCTGCAAAAATGCTGCAACCCACAAAGATGCCGGCGCACCGAAGCGATAATTTCCAACCGCCAAGCTGCCAACCTCTGACCAGTGCCCAAAATCCGGCAAAAAGCAGAGCATACCAGGCGACCTGTGCATGCCCTGCCAGCAGCATCATGGCAAGGTACAGCGCTAGCTTCAGCCCAACCCGCAAGCCCTCCATTTTCGTTTTGCAGATGAACAATCCGTCGATGGCGGTCAATATCCACGGCAGCCAGACTGCTGCCCAGATCATGGAGAAAAAGCTGCCGCGCGCTACCAGATAGCCGCCCATGCCAAAGGCCAGGCCAGCAACAATTTGACCGCGCTGCCGGACGCCTAACCCACGCAGCAGCCGTACCACCCCAACAGCGCCCCAGGCCAGGTGGAGCGGTACTAATAAGGTAAACCCCCAAGCCAAACCGGCCGGGCCCCAGAGTTCATCCATCAAGAATAATGGCCATGCGGGGGGATAAAACAACGCCAGTTGATAGTTAGCCATCAGCGGCGCGCCAAGGCCATTGAGTGGATTCCAAAGCGGAAAAATCCCTTCCCGCAGTAAAGTCCAGGCATAATGCCGCCAGGGGATGAATTGCAGGGTTGGCAGCCCCCAGAAGATTGCCCTGCCGCGGAGTAAGGGCAGCAAAAATAACAATAGAGGAGCAGCGCTCACCCACCATTCCGAAGTAAGCAGTAAACGGATCTTACGGCTGGTCATTCTGACTCCCTCGCCGGTTTTTTCGGAATGAAATGTAGCCAAATCCCAGAGCAATCAACCAGGTCAGAATAGAAACCACCTGGCCAAGGGTCAGCAGCGGGGATTTAAAAGTCAAATCGACTTCGTGCAAGCCCTTACCGACCTCGGCACCAATCAATAAATTGGCTATGCGCAGTTTCTTAGCAGATTTCCCATCCACCGTCAGGCTCCATCCAGGGTAATCTACCATGGAAAAAACCACCAACCCCGGGCCATCCACTTCAACCTTTAGTTGATTCGGCCGGTTCAGGATGATGCGGCCTGCCAATATGCTTCCAGTCCCATCTGCTCCATCCGCCGGCTCGACCCACACTCGTGGTTTCGCGTCAAGGTTTTCATAAATGTGAGTGCCGCCTGCTTGCCATACTTCCCTCAGGCGCTCATCTGTTAGCTCAAATTCGGAAACCACGTACTTGACATTGAGTAGACCTAACAACTCAGTATCCGGCTTTGCGCTGGCATTATCGACCTTCGGATCGCCACTGACAAATGCCGGGGTGGTAACCGAATAACCAGTAGATGCCACACCGCTGGCCCTTTCCATAAATTTGGCCGTGCTTGCCAGTTGCATTGGATTCACGCCGTCGGTCAATTCGAGTCCTAAATCCGCAGCGGTCTGCTGCGGGATGGAATAAGAAGGTGAGTAAACTCGAAATTCACCTTCCTGGTTGGCCAAATAGAGCGCTGCACCTGCTCCTTCGCTCAGCACGTCGCATTTTGAGCGAAATTGCACGCCCGCTAAATTGACACCGCTTAAATCAGCGACAACCAGCACCGCCAAACCGGCTGCCCAACTGCTTTTGGCAGCCCCAAATCGGTTGACCAGAACAATCAGCGCCAACCCGATTGGAAATGCCACGGCTGCCCAGATCATGCCTGTTGGCAGTGTTCCACTCATCAGGACCAAACCAGCAGTGATAAAGACACTCAGTGCGGTCAGCCCGACCATGGGCAAGATCCACCGAGGTTTTTCCTGCCGGGTAGTCATTTCAAACAAATCATTGAATGCGTACGCGGCAACGATCACCAATGCGAGACCAACGAGAAACCAAGCCCGACTGGGAACACGCAATAAATCGACCAGCGGCAGCTGCGCAACGGTCTCAGCGCCAGGCCACATGGATCCAAGTGAAATGACCGTCCCTGTCAATGCCAGTACCAGCCAAAACCCCACTTGCTGGCGCACTTTTTTTACAGTCAGCGCATAAATCGTCAGCAGCACATCCGCAGCGCCTGGATAGACCACCCACTCCGCGTACCCGCCAATATTCGGGAAAATGAGCGCTGCCAATTGGACAGGCGGTAAAGAGAAGGTTAAAACGTCCATCGCTGTCAGGTTTGACCGGGTGGAAAGTTGGGTAAATTGCGCCAGCGGTAGCCACAAAACCGCAGATACCCCCAGCGCAAGCAGCGCCTGTAAACCACCGCGAGGCAGCCAGCGCAACAAATGGTTCCATGAATTCGCTCTCAGCGCCTGCCACAATCCCCACAAGACCCAGGCACCAGCGGCATAAGCCGCCCAGCGTGGATCGGCTAAAAAGATCACGCCAATCACCAGGCCGGGAAGAAAGGATGCGGCGGAAACTGATTTCCGCGTCTGCTGCCAGTAGAGCTCCGCCAGGAAAAGCCACGGCGTCCAGCTTACCGCATAAACCAGCGTGATATGTCCGGCTGCGGCGTGCGCGAACAATTTCGGCATCAATTCAAATGCAATCCCGCCCATCAAGGCTGCTTCCCGCCGCAATCCAAGCCGGCTGAGCAGCCAGACGATACCCAGCCCGCCCCACAGTACATGCAGCAGCAAAACGAGATTAAATCCAGCCGGTTGTGGCAGTCCATATGCCAGCCAGCCGGGCAAGTACCACAATCCTGATAGCGGATCAGCAGCAAAAGGCGCACCACTGAGGATCAGGTTTGACCATAGGGGTATCTCGCCGCTCTCACTCAGTGAACGGAGCAAATAGGTGGCGTTCGGAAGGTGGCTGACAGCCAGATCTGAGTATTCCGAGTTGATGTTATAGAAATAATTGCCAGACTGTACAATCCACGGCAGGAGCGGCAGCAGCAGTACCAGGATGACTAACACCCAGCGTTTCACGAATCCACTCCAGTCTTGTAAATGGTTACCTCAACGTTTTCATAAACTACCGGGAATCTGTTCACCCAGGTCAACTCACCCCCGAATTTTCGTTCGAGCGGGCCAATAAAAACATAATCAGCTCCGATGGTTTCGATATATTCCATGATTTCATCGGTACTTTTCATACCATAAAATATTTGCTCAAGGGTTAATTGGGTATTATATGCGTCCGGAGTTTCTACATGATGCCCATAAACGACTCGCCATCCGGTTTCACCCGGAATAAAAGCCCCGGTTCTGGGAGCAGCCAGGACAACATTCTCCGAAGGCCGGTTTACTAGCATCCATCCGAAAGCAGTTTGCATGGAAACCGGATAAAACAAATCCGGATTGTGTTTTCCAATTTCCTTGATGGTCGAGCTGATGACAACCAGGTTGGTTATGAATGAAGCAGTAACGGCTAACATTGCTATGGTGCGAATTAATCTCTTATTCTGTCGATAAGCCCAGCCAATGGCTATAGCGCCTAAACTGGCAACTGGAATGTAATAACCCAATAGAAAGCGCCGCTGCAGCTGAAACGGGAAATATGCCAATATTAATCCAGCAACGGACCACCCCACCAATAATTTATACTCCGCGACATGGCCAGATTTTATTAAATAAATGATCGTGCCAATTGCCAGCAGCAACGCAGGGGAAAAACTTGCTAAAATATCCCAAATTGGAGGGGTTAGCGTAATGTTTTGAATATCCCATTCCCGCAAAACCGGATCTGACCTGAGCACAATGAATTGATAGATAAGGACCAATCCACCGGGGATAAAAAACCAAAGCATCCACCAGCGGACAGGATGTTGTTTTTTAATCATTTCCCACGCCTGAGTCAAGCCTGCTGCAACGCCCGCGACAACTACCCCGAATTGCATGGTAATTCCCAATAGCATGCCCTTCAGCGTCAGGGGGATTATATGCCGCCGGATGAAAGGTTTTCGAAGTTGAACGAGAAAATCAACAACGAGCGCCATGCCCAGCGGAAAATGCGGGTTGGTGTACATGGACAAGAAAGGATAAGCTTCCGGGATCCAAAAATCTCCAGTCTGCCCACCCACTATCACGGCCATCCAACCCATGCCTGATCCAAAGCAGAGCAACAATAAGGCGATATTTTTGGTTTTTGTATCATGTCTTTCCAGATAAACATCAACGAAGCGGCATAATTGATACCAGAGCAAAATCACGGCAAGCCCGCGTGCTGCATGAAAGGTGAGAATCAGCGGCAGTCCAAGCCAACGGGCAACATGACCCAGGAAGAGATAGAACAAATAGAGATAATTCTTTCCAGGCGGAATACTGGAGCTGAGCATGGAAAATTGCCAGGATCCCAGCCAGCCCTCGCGCATTTTTCCAATATAAGAATAGTTATCGGGTATGTTTATGATGAAACCGTTGAAAACCAAGTTATCGCTGGCTGCTGCGACACCTATTACTAACGGGAGCGCAATCAAAAATATGAGTAAACCCAAAATCGCATATTTCATGGGTTCACCTTGGTTTTGAAGATAGTAACTTCATCGCCTTCAAAGACAACATCAAAAGCGTCGATCCAGGCTAAATCTCCGCCCAGCCCCCTTTCATCCGGTCCAACGAAAACGGTATCGATCCCAAGCGAATCGAAATATTGCTGCACTTTAGCCAGGCTCATCTCACCTGAAAAAATATCCTCGACCTCCTGCTTTCGTTGATTCGCATGCGGCGTTTCATAAGGATGGCCATAAACCACACGCCAACCGGTTGCTCCCGGGATAATTGACGAAGTACCTGGGGTAGCCAATACGACGCTGTCATCTTTGCGATGGGCTAACATCCAATCGAATACCCCCTGGATACTCTTTGAATAATATAACTCAGGCTGATGTTGGGCGGCAGCAGACACGCCACCAATCAAAATAAACAGATTGCTGATCAGGGAAGCTGCGACCGCTGCAGCGGCGCTGACCCGCAACAATCTCTTTCCCGAGGTGGCCAGCCAATCAAGCGCAATCGCCGCCAGGCAGGCAATGGGGATGTAATAGCCCAATAAGAAACGCCGCTGGAGTTGAACTGGAACGTAAGCAAGAATTAATCCAGCTGCCAACCAAACGACTAGAAGCTTGTATTTCTCCACCTCGCGAGACTTGATCGTCCAGGAAATTACACCCAAAGCAAGAATGAGTGCAGGAGAAAAACTGATCAAAATATCCCAAAGAGGCGGGGTATAGGTCAAATTTTGGGCGTTCCACCCGGCCAGAACCGAATCGGATTGAATAACAATGTATTGATAAATGAGAAATAATCCCCCCGGGACTAGAAATCCAAGCATCCACCAACGTATCGGGGATTTATTCGCAATGATCTCCCACAATTGCACGCCGCCAGCTACCAGACCAGCCACCACCACCCCGAACGGCATTACGATCGCCAGTAAAAGCCCCTTTATTACCAGCCCAAAAAAGCTACTCCGAGTAACTGGATTGCGCAGTTGAACAAAAAAGTCGAGGATTAACGCCAACCCGAGCGGAAAATGCGGGTTGGAATACATGCTCAAGAAGGGATAAGCCTCAGCCACCCAGAAATCGGCAGTGAAGCCACCAAAAAAAGCTGCCAACCAGCCCAAACCCGACCCAAAACACAACAGGGCAAAGGCAATAGTTTTTGTCCCCTGGCTGCGCCCTGCCAGATAAACGTCAATGAACCGGTATAGCATCCAGCAGAGGAAAAAGGCACTCAGTACTCGGGCAGCATGGAACGTAAAAATAAGCGGTAACCCCAACCAACGGGAAACATGACCGAGAAAAATATAAAATAGGAATAAGTAGCTTCCCTCCGGCTCCTGACTGGAATTTAGCAAGGTAAATTGCCAATGTCCCAGCCAGCCTTCCCGCATCTTGCCGAGGTAGGAATTACCGTCAACAGGATTTAATAAGAACCCGTTAAAGACCAGACTGTCTCCCCCGCTTTGAGCCGCGAACAGATACGGGAGCGTCATGAGCAAGATCGTCAATGAAGTAAGGATGATAAAGCTGCGCTTTGACATGGGAAGTGTGAACTAAAGTATACTTGAGAAGAAAAAGGCACGCAACGCGCGCACCTTACATAATTGTTTATAAACCCCATTCCATAAATCACCTATAATTTAAACTATGAGCCACAGCTTTCACCTCTACCAGCTTCAAAAAATTGATACTCAGCTTGACCAGGGCACGGCACGCATCCTGGAAATCAAGGCAAAGATCGATAGCGACAACCGCGTGACTAATGCGGAAACAGGAGTAGCCGAAAGTTTGGCAAGCCTGAAGGCTGCACAAGCACATCTGGCCAAAATCGAACAGGAAGCTGCCGCCAAACGTATGAAGCTGGAACAAAGTGAATCAACCTTGTACGGAGGAAAGGTAAAAGTTCCAAAAGAACTGCAAGATTTGCAACACGAGGTTGCCTCACTCAAACGAGTCGTTGCAGGGTTGGAAGATCAACAGCTTGAAGCCATGATGCAGGTTGAAGAAGCGCAGGCAAGTTGCGATGCAGCCAATAAGCATTTGATCCATAAGCAAGGTGAAACTACCAGTGAAAATGCGGTATGGATGGGTGAAAACGGCATGCTGACAGCATTGAAAGCGCGTCTGCAGATTGAACGCGATGCAATTGTCAACCAGATCGATCCAGTCTACCTTGAGGAATATGCCAGACTGCGAAAAAACAAGCGCGGGGTTGCTGTAGCGACTCTTTCGGAAGATACCTGTTCGGCTTGCGGCTCGCTCCTCACTGCTGCAGATCGTCAAAACGCTCGCTCACCCATCCAGGTCTCTCATTGTCCTTCGTGTGGTCGATTTCTTTACGGTGGTTAGGCCAAACAATGTTACAAAACTTTGACAAAATTTCCTTCTGGCTGGGTTTTTTAGCTGCCAGTTTATTCTGGTGGATCGCTGTTCGATTTTGGCGGCAATTTCCACAGGCAAAGACACAGCTAAAAAATCGATTTACCAATCTGCGTGCCCGGCAAATCGCTGGAATTGATGGCACTTTACGCCGTGAAGTATTAAAACGGGCTCAACGCAATCATCTAGCCAGTCCTTTGTTTTCATTGGATGAAGTCCTGGTTGTTCCGCGCCTGCAGGCTCCTCCCCCGCAGGTTGATCCGGATAATCCGGACCCGTTTGGCAGTTTCCGACCGCCGATTATTCCGAACCTTCCATACGTCCCTCAGTTTTCCGCCCAGTATGACGGCGATAGCCTGTCGCTGGTGCGAACCGTACGGTCTGGGGTTGATCTTGCTATCATTGGCCACCCGGGCGCAGGAAAGACAACCGCATTAGCCTATTTAGCTTCACTTTTCGCTCGAAAAGATGAATCCCTTGGCTCAATAGCCCAATATTTCCCCATTTATCTTCACATAAATGACATCGAGGACCTGACAGATACCAAGCAGGATCCCGGGGATATCCTCGCCAAGGCATTGTCATGGCATACACCGGCCGCCAGCCGCCCTCAATTGCCCGGGTTCATTCATAAGACCATAGCTGCAAAAAAAGCAATATTGATTCTGGATGGATTGGATGAAATTCCTTTTGAGCCATACCAGCAGGCTGTTGGTTTCCTCTCCCGCCTGATTAAAACCCAGTTCAAATTGCGCATCGTGACGACTGCTGCGATCGATCGCGCAGAGGGGCTATTCGAGCTAGGCATCGAACCGCTGCCGATTGCCGGGTGGAATCGCAGCGATATCACCAGCTTCACAAAAAGGTGGGGCAGCCTGTGGAATTCCCACATCGCCCCTCGGACCGGCGCGAACAATGACGGCCCCATCGATGATTTGCTAATTGATGCCTGGCAGGCTGCCGACGGTGATTTTTACACACCCATCGAGTTAACCTGCCGTCTGTGGGGAGCGTTTTCAGGAGATCTGCCCGGCATGCGTGGAGTGGATGCCATATCCGCATATTTCAGCCGGCTTGAGGGCCAGGGTATCAATCTACAATCTCTGGCCAGCCTGACAGACCAACTCATCTCGATGAAACAGAGCTATACAACGTACATCGAAGCCGAAAAAGAATTCTCTTCATCAGGAGCAACCTACACCAACTTAATTGACGAACGCCCCCTGAGGGGTGAAGCGCAAACTCCTGTGATTCAGATTCCGCTGGAAACCTTAGGTCTGGATAAAAAACTGCGGATGGCAACCAGCGAGGAAAAAAGTATCGACAAATTGATCGATATGGGAGTCTTGCGAGAGCATCCACACGAGCGGCTTTCATTTTCTAATCCAGTTTTGTGGGGATATGCCGGCTCGCTATCCAATTACACCTATGATCTGTCGTCCAAATCACCAGATGATGATCCATGGAGCGCCGAATCGGAATTTTTTCATTATCTGCTGTCCAGCACGCCGGCAGAGTGGCTGAAGACGTATCTCGCAGAAGACAAGCCGCCATTTTATTGGCGGACAACGCAGGTTACGCTTTGGATGCGTGATCTTACGCCTGGCAACGCCAATCGTTCTTATATCATGCGCCACCTGTTAGCGCTCACCCAGCTAGAATCCCTGCCGTATCCCACCCGGCTCGGGTTGTTGGGCGCGGCTGCCATGTCCAATGACCCAGCGCAGAACCTTTTAATGAACCAGCTGGCAAGTTCCCCCTCAGTGCCGTTGAAGCAAATTGCCGCCCTCTGCACTGGGATCCTGCGCGAGCCGAAATCGATCGCTGAACTCACTGCAGCTGGAACGGATGAGCAAGAATTAGTTCGATTTGCTGCTTGTTTTGCAATTGCCGCCCTGGAGACACCAGAAGCCCAGGCTACCCTCGAAAGCACCATTAATCAAGGCGACGAGCACACGCGGTTAGCCGTCGCAGAAGCAGCAGCTTTACGACCTCCCTGGGGGCACAAGTTGCTGCGTGAAGCCGCAGCCTCTGCGGATATTCTCACCCGGCGGGCAGCGATCTACGGTCTGATGCAGCTCAAAGCGCCCTGGGTTGCCGAGTTGTTTGAAAAAATAGCCACAGAAGACGGCCAATTTGTTGTGCGAAATTTAGCCGGCAGCGCTCTGGAGTCTCTGCAGCGCACCCGAAACAAAAGCCGAGCCGTTCTGGGTCCACCCGCCGATACCCCCTGGTTGATTACTTATGCCGCCAAAAGCGGGCATGGAATCCCCCGAAACGAATCCCCGGTTCCACTATTGCTAAAAGTAGCCAATTCTGGCACCCCGGACCAACAAATTGCAGCGGTACAACTGCTGGCGCGTTGCCAGGATGCCTCTGCTACCGATGGGATCCGCACTGCGCTGGGCGCAGCCGATCTTGACCTGCGGGTTGCCGCGCACTACGCGCTCTGGTTCGCTAATCTGACCCACAAGAATTCAGGGCAATAAGCCGTAATCGCAACCTAATCGGATGCAGCAGTAATTTTGCGCTGGAGATCTTCGGTGGATAACCCCGTGATCGTTACCAGGCGTTCATTCGAAGTTGGATTGCCAAGCAGTTCCACCTGATGAGATTTCACGTTAAAAAATGCTGCTACAAAAGCAGCCAGGTTCGCGTCGATTTCAGATTTGTTCTTAGCCATAAGCTGAATAAAAACCTTGCCATCGCGGCTGATACGCAAAATGCTATCCTGAGCAGCATTGATTTTGACATGGACGGCAATTGCAGCACCCACTCGGCCGTTATGGAATTGGGGGTTGGTGAGCCGCTTTGGTTTCATCGCAACCTTGAGAGCACCGATATCAATACCCACTCGACTACCTGAATTAAGATGATCAAGACGATCGGGCTGAAATCGAGCATTCCAAGAGGCGGCACCACCCGGCGAATAGGTAACAAGAGCGGGTTAACCATGCGGTCGAGAAACACGCGGATATTGTTATAGGGCGGCAGAAAATAAGATAGCAAGACGGAAGCGAGAACGGCCAGCAGCAATACTGTACTTAAAGTCTGAATGATGTTGATCAAAATAGAAATCAGCATTTATACCTGCCTTAATTTTGTGAGTTGCGATAAGGGTCTGTCCGGCCTGGGCCCAAGGATAGATGTACCGATCCGGACAAATGTGGCGCCTTCTTCGACCGCGGCCTCATAATCCGAACTGGTCCCCATGGACAGTTCTGCCCAATTTGACTGCGGAAATTGCTTACGCAAGTATTTTTGCAGTTCAACCATCTTTTTGAAGTGGATACGGGCTTCATCCCGGTTTGCGGTTAAAGGTGGCATGGTCATCAAGCCATGTACCTGTAGGTGAGGGAACTCCAGGATTTGTCGAATTTCTGGTAATAATTGAGGCCAATTGCTGGCTTCGCCTGCGAGCCAACCCGATTTAGTTTCTTCGCCGCCGACGTTAAATTCGAGCAGGACGGGCAGCGGCTGGTTACGTTCTGCAAGCAGACGCTCCATTTTCTCTGCCAGATGCAGGCTGTCCAACGATTGCATCCAATCAAAATGATCACAAACCAATTTTGCCTTTCGGCTTTGCAAATGGCCAATCATGTGCCAGGTAATATCCGCCGAGTCGACTGCCTGGATTTTTTCTATGGCTTCTTCGGGATAATTTTCTCCAAAAATTTTTGCTCCGGCTGCAATTGCTGCTTGAATTACCTCCAATGGCTGCCCCTTGGAGACGACTACCAGCTTGACCTCATCCGATTTTCGCCCGGCGCGCATAGCAGCAGCGCCGATACGCTCATAAACCTGGTTTAAGTTTTGCTTTATTTCAAGAAAGCGGTCCATTGTGGTTTTCACGATGAAAGAGCGAGAAATGCGCCAAAGCGTCCGGTTTTACCGTGTTCGGCGCGGTGAGAGTACCAACGATTGAGGTCACAGGCAGTGCACATTCCGGCGATTTCGACTGAACCAACTTGTGCTTCCTCCAACAGGATGGCATTCGACTTCCACAAATTCAGATGCGTTTTCCCGTTCTTGTTTATCAGAATTTCATCCGCTCGTTCGCCAAAGCTGGCCTGCACTTGTTCGAACACATCCGCTCCAACCTGGTAGTGGTCTGGGCCAATGGACGGTCCAATGCCAGCTAAAATATCGCCGGGACGCGTGCCGTACTGATCACTCATTTTTTCAACTGCGCGCGCGACTACCTTTTTGACCGTCCCCTGCCAGCCGGCGTGCACCACCCCAATGACTCGGCGGACAGGGTCATGAAGCAGAATAGGCACACAATCAGCGAAACGCATGAAGAGGGTAACTTCCGGATTATCGGTCAGAATTGCATCGCCTTTTTCGTGGGCAGCATCCAACGGTCGCGGGTTGCTGGTGCATATCACATCGGCGCTGTGTACCTGCCAAACGTCAAAAATGGATTCTACCCTGCGTTCCATCACCTCATAGATCCGTCGCCGATTTTCAATAACATTGGGGCGTTCATCCCCTACAGTACCTCCCAAGTTTAATGATACCCAGGGAGCTGGGCTGACCCCGCCTTTGCGGGTAAATATGCCGTGATCGACCTTGGAGGGACTAAAGCTCGCGAATTGAAAATATTCTAAGCCATTTCGTTGAATATAGGGCATGTGGTTTAGCTTGCCTGCTGGATTTGAGATACAACGGCAAATTTGCCAGCCAACATCTTGCGCGTCTCGCGCATGCTCTCTTCGATCATGGGAAACAGGTACCACGAAGTCGTAATGCCAAAAAGCGCTCCGGTGATGGTTCTTAATACGGGCGTGCTCTCGCGGATTAGCATCCAATCCGGCAGTTGAGCGATCAGGCTCGGCAGTTGCGAAAAGCCGTCAATGCCAATCGGAATTAACCCGAATAATAACCAAAAGTACCAGCGCAATGGCTTGATCTTGCGGCCGGAAGCGATAAAAATGAGCGCGAACAACGCCATCGCCCCGTAAATAGCCACGTCGCGCTGGCACAACGCCACCTTGTATCCGATGGCTTCCGCGCCAAACCCCTGTTCTTCTCTTCCGGTAAACTTCCGCTCCTCAGTCAAGTTCAATACCTGTGAGCCGGTGATTTCTTCGTAGCTGGCAACCCCCTGGATTCCTGCTAATTCACGCGGGTAATAGGGCTGCGAGCCGTACAAAAACCAGGAGCGGAAAGGCAGTTGGTGGCAGAGCGGGCTGTAAACTTTATAAATCACATTGGCAGCCCCGGTCGCGCCGGCGCGAGAAAGAACGGGGGCCAAAAAAGGAAGTCCGACATATAAAATCAGAATAAAAGCGATAACCACCATATACCAGCGGCTAAACCACCAGGAGAAACGATCGCTGCCCGATATGGTACGACCACGCTCGACCCGTTTGGCGTGTTTCTCGTCCCCAACGCGGGTCAGGTGGTCACTGCGGTCGCTAGCCGCTCCTAGAGCCACCTGAAGCTCCTGGCGGGTGATTGGAGCTTGCAGTTTGTATGGTCCGATCTGTGCAACCGGCACATGCTCTGAAAATGCTGCGCTGAGTTCCGGCGCCGCCTCGACATCGATAACTGCCAATTGGTGTGGATACATGCTGCCAAGCGATTTCAAATCTTGCTCAACTTGTTCGCTGGCAGCATGATTCTTTTTCACGTAAAGCGTAACGATAATCACGGTTCAATCCCTAATTGTGCCAGGTAAGTATCAAGTAAATCAGGAGTAAGCTGGCCAAGGTGAACAGCCCGAATCACTCCCAGGGCGTCAATGAAATAGGTGGTAGGCAGGCCAATGATCTTCAACCGATCGGTGACCTTACTTTCCGTATCGAGCCAGACAGGGAATGTTATATCATACTTGGCCACAAACGGCTGGATGACCTCTTCTGCCTCACCGGAATTGATGCCAATGACGGCAATTTTTGGATATTTTCCAGAGACCGCCTGAAGCAGCGGCATTTCGATCTCGCAAGGTTTACACCAGGTTGCCCAGAAGTTAATCACTGCAGGTTTACCAGCCAGGCTAACAGGCGAATGCGCTTCGCCAGTAAGATCGTTCAGCAAAAATGCGGGCAAAGAACTACCGGCGTTGACGGCTGGTTGATTGGTACCCGTCAATTTCGCAGCGGTTGGAAACAAGAAAAACGACCCGCCAAGCGCCAAACTGATCAGCAACCCGGCTGCGCTAAACAGGATCCATTTGCCTTTCAAGTCCGGCACCTTTTACAGGCCAAAATCGACAAAGAAGCCAAATTGGCTAAGTGTATTGAACACGCCAAAGAACAACAGGACCCCTACGATAATCAAAATAACGCCCATGCCAATTTCAATGGTATGCATGACCTTGCTATATTTCTTAAGAACCGTTGTCACCCAGCCAATCCCCACGGCAGCAACCAGGAAGGGAATAGCCAGCCCGATTGAGTAGAACCCCAGCAATACAACGCCCCGTGATACAGAGCCCCCGTTGATCGCCAGGGTCAGGATCATGCCCAGGATGGGACCAATGCACGGTGACCAGCCAGCCGAAAATGTGATTCCAAGGAGAGCGGATGAAAAATAACCGCGGCGGCGGTCTATTTGAGTCCGCGGGCGCAAATCATATTCCAGAAATGGGATGCGCAGGAGGCCGGTCATGTGCAGCCCCAGGATGACCACAATTAATCCGCCAATTTTTGACAGCCAGAAACGCATCTCATACAACAGGCCGCCCACTGCTGACATGGTCAAACCCAGGGTAAGAAAGATCAGGCTGAACCCGCCTACAAAAGCCAAACCGTGTAAAAACGTTTCGAGTTTGCTGGGGGTGCTTTCCACCTGGTTGGCTGCGATCGACCGGCCGCTCAGATAACCCACATACGCCGGCACCAGCGAAAACACACACGGTGAAAGAAAAGATGCCAGCCCGGCCAGGAAAGCCAAACCGATGGTCAAATCTACCATTTGGACTCCAATAATAAAGTTTTAAGCTTCCACAATATCAACCTGAGTTCCACCAGGCATTGCAATAGTCATATCACCCGGGTCGTAAGGGATTTCCGGCAGCGTCCAACGAAAAACATATTTGGCATCGTCCGGCGCGCAATTGACGCAGCCGTGAGAGCGCGGCGTGCCAAAGTCATTATGCCAGAAGGTCGAATGTACTGCTACGCCTTCGCCAGTAAACAAGGTGGTCCAGGCAACACCCGGCAGGTCATAGCCTGTTCCTGTTTGACCGCCAGACATGTGGGTGGATATCATTTTTCGCCAGATGCGATGGTTCGAACCAATGGGGGTACCCCATTCTTCCACAATTGCCCCTTCAGCGTTCCACTTTGCGCCCGACGAGATGCGGCAGGCATAAACTTCCGAATTGCCTTCATATAACGATAAAATTTGGCGGGTGGGCGTCACATCCACAACCACCTTTTTATTTTCGACTTCAGGCGAGATCGGTGAAATCTCTTCATCTGTCAGTGGACGAAAGGCTTCAGCCGCTGCCCAGAACAAATCTCCCGGACCGTAACGTTCGTTGATCCGGTACAAAACCTGCCCCTGTGAGCTGGTTCGAATGTCATCCACCCAGATCACCTGGCTGTAGTAAAGTCGCGGGACCAGGCCATAATCCAGTGCATATTGCAGCCAGGCTGAGGCGGCAGTATCTCTTTCCAGGAAAATTTGCGTTTGCGGGACGCTGACCTCAACCCACATCCCTTTGCCCAAACCAGTTTGCGGCATCTCGGTAACGGGAACATTCGGCTGATTGCGTACCGGTTGTACGCTGGGGGCATACACATAACCGTCCGGTGTCTCGACCCAGCGGCGGCTCTGACGGCCCATGGGCGCTTCGCCGACCACTTCCCGCAGCCAGACGACGATAGCATCCTCGTACAGTACGCCAACCGACTCGGCATCGACCGACGGTCGGGAGCGGACATCGACTTTGCCAACACAGATGCGCCCAAGCTGTTCTGCGTTAGGAAATTCGTCCAACAATTGGCTCCAATTGTTCCAGGGACGCAGCACCAGCGCACCCAAACTTAACGCCCCTAATTTTAAGAAACCACGTCGAGAGTAAGAGGTGTCAATCCACTTCATGCGGGTTAGGATAATATCAATAAAGGGTTTTGTCAATCAAGCCTGGATTAAGCCTGATTAAGAGAATGCTTCTTTTTTAATCAAAGTTGCGACTGTCTCGATCTCCGGACCCCACAGTGCATCGCCAGCCTGGTAAGGAACTGCCGCCCGCAAGATGTCATACGCCTTGCCGGTGCCAACACCTAATTGCGCCTCTGGCTGCTGCTTCAAACGCAGGTCCAACGCGCGGGCAGCGGTATACAGTTCAATCGCCAATACATGCCGGGCGTTGTCCAATATCTGCCGGGCGTGCCGGGCAGCGGTCATGGCATTGGCGTTGTGATCTTCCTGCTCACCGGAGGTTGGCAGCGAGTGGACGCTGTCCGGATGGGCCAGAGTCTGGTTTTCGAGCACCAACGATGCAGCCGTGTACTGCGGCATCATCAACCCTGAATTCAAGCCGGCAGCTTGAAGGTGATCCACCAGCATGGGCGGTAGTCCAGTGTTCAAATTCCCATCCGTCATGCGGAAAATTCGCCGTTCTGATATGGCAGCCAGTTCTGAAAGCGCGATGCCAAGATAATCCATCACCAGGCCTACAGGCTCGCCATGGAAATTGCCGCCAGAGAGAATATCCAACGGCGAAAAAAGCAGCGGGTTATCGGTGGCAGCATTGATTTCCCGCTCGATGATCTGGGCACAGAATTCGATCGTATCCAGCACCGCTCCCTGCACCTGAGGCGCGCAGCGCAGCGAGTAGGCATCCTGCACCCGCCCTGCGCCATCCATCAAAGTGGAGCCGCGAGTGTGATCTTTTATCGCTTTGGCCACGCGTAACTGGCCCGCCTGTTCACGAACTGTATGCAGACGCAGGTCAAAGGCTGCGCTGGTACCCATCAAAGCTTCGAGAGTCATGCTGAGCGCCAGTTCCGCCACATGCGCCAGGTTGCGAGCATCATAAACGGCTAAAGCGCCAATGGCGGCTGAAAATGTCGCGCCGTTGTTGAGCGCCAAACCCTCTTTAGGGCCAAGCACCAGCCGCTGCAAATTTGCCTTTGCCATGGCATCCTTGCCGCGCAAAGTATTCCCCTGGTAGGTTGCCCAGCCCGAATCCTCTACACGATCCAACGCATCGGTCGTCATGACCAGTGCCAGATGGGAAAGCGGACCTAGATCGCCGGATGATCCCAATGAACCCTGAGACGGAACTACGGGTGTGACGCCAGCCATGAGCATATCTAACAGGGTCTGCACGATCTCTGTGCGGACGCCAGAATAGCCTTTGGCCAGGGTATTGGCGCGCACCAGCATTGCACCGCGCACAATTTCATCGTCCAGAGCGGGTCCGGTGCCGACAGCATGGCTCAAGATCAAATTGCGACTGAGCTGGTTGCTGTCCTTTAATGTTATGTGTCGGTCTGCGAAAATGCCAAAGCCGGTGTTGATGCCATAAACCGGCAGATCGGTGGCCAGGACGTTTTCCAGCCATCCGCGCGCGCGTTCGATATTAGTCAGGCCTTCCGGTGAGATTTCAACCGGTTCATTTTTCCGGGCGACCGTGACGACGTCTTCAATACATAGGTTGTGACCATGAATCGAGATCATCCAATACCTCTCTAAAATAACAGTAAACCCAACGCAACTGCAACCAAGGGGACGGTCAAATTGTCCAAATCGCGCACTGGTAAGGATTCAACCGCCGCGCAGACAACGGAAATCAGCAGCAGCCTGGGGACAAGTTCGCCCTGGGTGAGGTCAAAAACGCCAAATTGGATAAAAACCGTCAACACAAGTAAGGAAAAAACAAAACCTCCCACCAACACCGCCAAAGAACCCGCCCAGGTCTTGCGCGGAGACCATGGCAGCGCCCGCGAAGCGATGCGTTTGCCGATCACATCGCCGAAGCCATCGCCGCCGCATAACACCATTAATGCAATAATACCTACTGGACTATCTAGCCAGAAGGTCACAGTCAATACGACAAAGACGATACCGTAATACAGCGGGCCGCGTAAAAGTTCGCGCCGGTCGCCGGTGCGAGCCATTGCATCCACTGCCGCCTTGTCTTTAATAATCCCGACACCAACCATAAAGAATTGGAGGGTAATCCCTAGTGGGACGATTGCCGCTACAAAGCGCGCTGACGGCGCCGAGGTAAACAGTAGCCAACACAGAACAAAAATAGGACCGGTGCCAATGTGAATAATTTTTCGGCTCAGGGCTG
Organism: Chloroflexi bacterium GWB2_54_36; assembly: GCA_001796355.1. Lineage (GTDB taxonomy): Bacteria > Chloroflexota > Anaerolineae > Anaerolineales > Anaerolineaceae > Bellilinea. The sequence goes on from MGMG01000081.1 coordinate 51,222, forward strand.
AGCTGATAATCCCACGGTGCGCCAGGAAATCATTCAACCGCAGCCATACCAATGCGGCAACCAGGGTGATCACAAGAGCAAGCAGGTCACTACCAAGCATATTCTTATTCCAATCTGAATAAAATAATTTCAGGAACGCTCTTTTTGTTCGCGTTCCAGCTCCCGTTCCTGGTCCCGGCGGGCGATATCCTGGCGCTTGTCATACAGTTTTTTGCCTTTGGCCAGTGAAATTTCGACCTTTGCGCGGCCTTCTTTCAGATATACCTGCACCGGAACGATGGTCATACCCTTCTGCCTAACCGCGTCCCACATTTCGCGAATTTCGCGCTTGTGAAGCAGCAACCGGCGCGGGCGTTTTGGATCATGGTTGAACCGGTTAGCCTGCTCGTAAGGCGCAATGTGCGCATTCATTAGCCAGGCTTCGGCGCCGTCGGTCTGAACAAATGCCTCAGCCAGACTGATCTGGCCGGCGCGCACCGATTTGATCTCGCTGCCAAATAATGAAATTCCTGCCTCATAATGTTCCAGCAGGAAGAATTCAAAACGCGCTTTACGATTGGTTGCAACGACCTTGACGTTCATAGGGAACATTTTAACATAACTACTTCTCGCGAGCTATGATAATGCCTGTAATTAATCGGACTGCCGCAAATATGGTCAGGGCCAGCCGAATGCCAGCCCAATTGGAAACCAGCGGTCCGATCAAGGCGCCAAGCAGCATCCCGGCATTGGCAAACAGCGTGAACCAGGCCAGATAAGGGGCGGGCTGATTTGGGGCAGCTTTTTCAAGCCCGTAGTTATACATCGCTCCGCTGGCCAGCGCCCAACCGGTGCCGCCAAAAATGTTAGCTGCCAGGTACAACCATTCATCCTGAGCAACCGCCAGAAAGATTGGAAAAATCGCCAGCGAGATCAAGCCTATTCCGGTGGTGCGTCGATATCCAAACCGGCCGGCGATTTGGGGCATGCGCGTGGAAGCCATAAACATAAACAGGTAAAACAACGCATTGCCGATGCTGATGGTTTGATCCGACAAATGTAGGATTTTGACGGAAAGGATGGGAAACAGCGGCAGGGGTAAGTATTGCGTCAGGTGGAAGGCAAATATAAGCAGGAGTACCTTGTTGTATGGACTCTTTACGATATCAAACCGCAGCTGGGCCTGATAGTCCCGTGCGGTCAGGCTGGCTTGCTGTTTGCGACCTTCAGGCAATGAAGCGTTATAGAGCATTCCATCCGAGCTGCCACCTGCGGCGTGCGCAGGTTCGCTCGCTTGAACGGCTGGCAGCGGAAGCGGGCGCACGAAGTACAGCGAAGCCACACTCAAGGCAGCCCCGACGAAACCGATCGCAAATACAATCTGGTAACCGCCAGGAAATGGGGTGGATTTCAGAATGAAGCCACTAACCAGCGCGGTCAGAATGCAGACAACGGCAAAAATAGCATTACGCGTCCCGGCGACATACGCTCGCCATTCCTCGGGAACCGCTTCTCCAAAAAGGACAGTAAACCCAACCTGCACCCCGGCGCCTGGGATGCTCATCAAAAACGCCATAATGATGATCAACCAGATCTGGAGGGGTGCGGTTAATATTGCTGGTAACAGAATAAGCGGCAGGTAATAAATCCGCATCAAGGCGGCGTTGATCAATACCACCCGACGAGTAGACTTGCCATACATCCACGCGCCGAAGGAAAGCGAAAAAAACAAGCTGACAAAGGCGGGGGCTGCGTTGATCAGCCCGATTTGCTCCGTGCCCGCACCCAGGCGGGCAACATAGATAGACAGGAAAGCGATCGTGCTGCCGGAAAGCACGCCAAACCAGCCGATATCGCTGAAGAGCAGCCAAAAATTCCGGCGATATTCTGGCGGTACCAACCGCATGGGCGAAAGGATTCTGGCAAACAATGGAGTCATCTAGCGGGATGCAATGTTACAATCTAGCCCGTGAAAGGCGCAAGGCTGAACCATGAAAGAACTCTTCCTGCTCGATCCCGACATTACCTTTCTTAATCACGGCTCGTTTGGGGCCACCCCCCGGCCGGTATTCGAGAGTTACCAACGCTGGCAGCGTGAGTTGGAACGCCAACCGGTGGAATTTTTAGGAAGGCGGAGTGACGAACTCCTCAATTTCGCCCGGGCCAGGTTAGCCGCCTACCTGGGTACAAGCCGCGACAATTTGGTGTTCGTAACCAATGCCACCCTGGGAGTCAACATAATGGCTCGCAGCCTCGCCCTCGGTTCGGGCGACGAAGTCCTTGCCAGCAACCATGAATATGGAGCGCTAGACCGCACCTGGGGATTTCTCTCGCAACAATCCGGCTTCAAGTATATCAATCACCGGGTATCCCTGCCAGTCAAATCCGTTGACCAGTGGGTCGACGAATTTTGGGATGCAGTTACCCCTCATACTCGCGCGATTTTCTTAAGTCACATCACCTCGCCCACCGCTATGATCTTCCCGGTGGAAGAAATTTGCCGCCGCGCCCGTCAGCACGGCATACTGACTGTGATCGATGGCGCACATGCCCCCGGGCAGTTAGATCTGGCGCTCGACACGCTTGGCGCAGATTTCTACACTGGCAACTTGCACAAATGGCTATGCGCACCAAAAGGCGCGGCTTTTCTTTATGCCCGGCCTGAGGTTCAGCACTTGGTTCAACCACTGATTGTATCCTGGGGTTGGCAGAGTGATACACCCGGCTCATCCCCTTTCGTCGACTGGCAGCAGTGGACCGGAACGCGTGACATTTCAGCTTTTCTGGCTGTCCCGGATGCCATCGACTTCCAGGCGGCACGCAATTGGCCAGTTGTGCGCGAAAGTTGCCATAAGCTGGCATCCGAGCTGCGGCAGCGCGTCACCGCCCTTACCGGCCTTGAAGCGCTCTACCCCGATTCACCGCAATGGTATCGCCAAATGGGAACCGTTCCGCTGCCATCCTACGTAGATATTAATAACCTCAAGATAAAATTGTATGATGAATACAAGATCGAGGTACCGCTCATTGATTGGGACGGCTACAAATTAATCCGCTTCTCACTGCAGGCCTATAACAGCGCGGAGGATGTTTTTGCGCTGGAACAGGCATTAAAAACTTTATTACCTGGTTAGAATAATTTCACCGTGTCATCATCTATGGAGGGTACATCATGGAAGAAATAGCCCTTGCACTCGGCGGCGGTGGCATCAAAGGGGTTGCCCATCTGGGAGTCATTTTCTGCCTTCAGAAGGCGGGTTACAAAATTAAAGCGATTGCCGGGACCAGCGCGGGTGGCGTTGTGGGCGCTGTAATCGCATCTGGTGCCAAGGAAGCGGAAATTCTGGCTGCACTTACAGAATTGAGCGGGCATAACTTCTTCTCTCATCGCAACCAGGACGGGCCCTCTCTTTTAGGTCTGTCCGGGCTGGTGAAGCTGCTTTCCCCTTTTCTAAAAGACAAAACCTTTGCGGACTTGAAAATCCCATTTGCGGCCACTGCTGTTGATATTATCACCAAGCAGGAGTTCATCTTAAACAGAGGCCCGGTGATCGATGCAGTCGTGGCAACATCCAGCATACCGGGCGTTTTTCCGCCGGTTAAAATGGGCAAGGCCGAGCTGATTGACGGCGGTGTTTTAGATCCGGTACCTGTGGCAGTGGCGCGCTGGCTGGCGCCAAAACTGCCCATCGTGGCAGTCTGTTTGAGCCCGGTACCGGCGCAATGGCGGGAAATTCCTGAAATCAGCCTGCCGCTGGACACAAGAATCCCCAAGCCCATCCTCAGCCGCATCGTAAACATGCGCATTAGCCAGGCGATCCGCGTTTTTGCCGATTCAATGGATATCACCAGCCGGATGATTACCGAACTGAGGCTTCAGATCGAAAAACCGGATGTGATTATTCGTCCGGATGTGTTGAAATTTGGCTATTTGGACCCAGGCGACCCGCACGAGTTGATCCAGGTTGGCGTAAAAGCAGTGGAACAACACCTTCCGGAGATTCAGCATTCGTTAACCTGGCGGCATAAACTGGGGAGGCAGTTTCAGAACCCGCAGCCGCCAAGCAAGGTGTTCGAAGACTAGAAAACCGACCTCCGGAAATGTCTGACTTGCGCCGTTACTCCCGCCAGACCATGCGCCGGTTAATCACCGGTGGATTGGTGCTGCTGATTGCCGTTGGCGGGATTTTGATTTATTGGATTTACGGCGCCGGGGCAGCTTTTTTCGGCATTTTATGTATACTGATTGGGCTTGTCCCCGTTGGTTTGATTATCTTAATTTTAGGAATCATGGAGTGGATTTTTGAACGCAACCGAGAGCAATGATGCCCTGATCCTGCTGCTTAACGATTGGATTGTACGGGTTCGCCCCCCGCTGACCCAGGGCAATGACAGAGTATTTCTGATGCTACACGGCCTTACCGGCGACGAAAATTCGATGACGGTTTTCACCCGCAATCTACCTCGCGACGCATGGATTTTTTCACCGCGGGCGCCAAATCCAGCGGATGAGAGTGGATTCAAATGGATCACTTCTAAAAACGGTATGAGTGCATCGTTTGCCGAATTTCAGCAGGCAACCTTCCATCTGCATGAGGCTTTTGGTGGTTGGATAAAATCATTCCACATTCATGCGCAATCCGTCGATGTGATTGGATTTAGCCAGGGCGCGGTGATATCTGCCGCCTACGCGCTGTTGTATCCGTGGCAAGTTAACCGGGCGGCTTTTCTTTCCGGTTTTTTGCCTGCCGACACGCCGGATTTTATACCTCCGGGTCAATTAATAGGCAAGCAGGTATTTGTTGCCCACGGCAATCAGGATAAGACCGTTTCCATCACCAAAGCGCAGCAATCTGCTGCCTGGTTGGAGCAATGGGGCGCCGAGGTCATCTTCTGTGAAGCGCCAGTTGGCCACCGGTTAAGCGCGAACTGCTTTAAAGGGTTTGCAGATTTCTTCAAAAACCCGGTATAGTTCTCACTCCCCATGGGTTTATGGTTTAGCGCCGCTGGATAAACGAGAAAATTCCCAGCAAAATCCCAATACTGAACAGAATGAGGATCACCAATCCCATCGGCACACCGGAAAGGACCTGTCCACTGTTTGATGTTGTAAAAGTTGGCACGGTCAAAGGCGGCGGCGGGGTGAAAGTTGGCAGTCGGGTCGGCGCAGCGGTGACGATAAACTGAGCTGCCAGGGTCGGATCGATGGTTTGGGTCACTTCCGGAGTTGGGCTGGCAGGCGGCTGCACCACGGGCAGATTGCCCGGCGAAAGATCGACATATTTGCTAAAAACCCAGCCCTGCCCGCTCGGGACGCCGGCATAGCTGATCAAAATCCAATCCGAACCGCTCGACCTGCCCAGCGCCGGAACACTCTGGCCTTCCATCAGCACGCCAATTTTCGGGTAATACAGGGCATGCGGCCCGGAACGCACATTGATGGAGTCTTCATTTAATCCGCTTTTGACTGTAGCCATCACCCCGAGGGGTGTACCCGTAACCGTTGGGATCGAACCGGTCGGAATTTGCGCATTTGCCGGGTTGGTTCCCGCCGAAAGCAACCCAAAAGCCAGAAGACTCGTAATAATGATAGAATAAAACAGATTTTGCGCGGATCGACGGCGCATTCGCAATCCAGGAATTTTCATAAAATCTGACCTCGCCACCGATTATAACCGACTATGGACCAACGCATTTACCACGGAAAAATATCCCCTCACGATTTTGCCCAGAGTTTGATCGCACATTTCAACCGCGGCAATTTACGCGTGCAGCAAGTCGGCAGCGGCCAACAAGTAGGGGTTCAAATTGCCAGCCGGCAAGGGGCGGAATCTGGCGGGCAAACCGCGCTTGGGATCATGATGCAAACCGTCGAAGACGGTGTATCCGTTCAAGTTGGCAAACAGGCCTGGCTGGGTGTAGCAGCCAGTCTGGGAATGACCGCACTGGCAGCCCTGCGGAATCCGTTATCCTTGCTCAACCGCATGGATGATCTGGCTCAGGATATCGAATATGTGCAGTTGACCGACGAGGTCTGGCGGGTGATCGATCAAACCGCCCGTTCTCTAAAAGCCGGGCATGAACTCTCGGAACGGTTGCGGCGGTTGGTATGCGACTACTGCGACACACCCAATCCGGTTGGCGAGCCCAGTTGTATTGCCTGCGGCGCCCCCTTGGGGAACGTACAGCCTGTTGCCTGCCCCAAATGCGGGTTTGTCGCCACCTCCCGCACGGCGCGCTGCCCAAACTGCGGTACGCTGCTGCCCTTCTGAAACAGGAAATTATTTCGGTTAATTACAGTTCTACCGGCCGCTTAACGCCAGGTAAGACCGTTCAAATGAATAAATTCGTCCAATCCGGGCGGTCCCCAGGTGCCGGACTCATAAACCGGCAGATTGCGCACCGGATTGTTTTTCCAACCATTAATAATATCGGTCACGTAGGACCATTGTCCGCGCACTTCGTCTGCGCGGGTGAATAGTGTGGCGTCACCCATAATGCAGTCGAGGAGCAGACGTTCATATGCGTCAGGCGGCTCGCTGCCAAAGGTTTCATCATAATCGAATTCCATATTGACCGGTAGAATCTCATTGACCGGGCCGGGTGCTTTTGCGCCAAACTCCAATCGAATCCCTTCATTGGGCTGTAAATTCAAAATCAAGGTATTGGGCGCATCGCCTGCCAGATTGGTCCAGTTGAACAATGAGAGCGGGGCTTGCCGGAAGCGAATCAAAATCTTGGTCATGCGGCCTGGCATGCGTTTGGCGGAGCGTACGAAGAATGGCACGCCAGCCCAACGCCAGTTATCGACGTACATGCGGACTGCCAGCAAAGTTTCGGTCACTGAATCGGCCGGAACCCCATCTTCGTCTTTATATCCAGGTACCCGTTTTTTGCCGATCAACCCCGAGACATATTGCGCCCGGAATGTATTCGTGATCACCTCCTGATCGCGTATCGGCCTTAACGCCTTCAGGACTTTTACTTTTTCGTCGCGTACAGCGTCTGCATTAAAACCGACCGGCGCTTCCATGGCAGTCAATGTAACCAGCTGTAGCAGGTGATTCTGGAACATGTCCCGGATCACGCCCGAATTGTCATAATACCCGGCGCGGGTACCTACCCCCATGGTCTCTGCAACGGTAATTTGAACGTGATCGACATAACGCCGGTTCCAAAGCGGCTCAAAGATGGCGTTGGCAAAGCGGAATACCAGAATATTTTGCACAGTTTCTTTGCCAAGGTAGTGGTCGATCCGGTAAACCTGGTGTTCGGCGAACACCTTATGCACTTCTGTGTCCAGCGCAATGGCGGATTCAAGATCGCGACCATAAGGTTTCTCGATGATTATGCGGGTCCAACCCCGCGGCTGTTTGTTTATTCCTGCAGCGCCGATCTGTGCGATGATCGTGGCATATTCCTCCGGCGGCGTAGCCAGGTAATACAGAATATTTTTTACCTGCAGCGCATCCAATTTATCGCACAGGCGTTTGTAGCCATCCGGATCCTCGAAGGTGGAGCGCAAATAAAAAGAATTTTGCAAAACCTTATTCATTGGGGCTTTGGCTGGTTTCTTGGGGGAAATATCTTCATCAATCCCCGCTTTGAAGGTCTCGCGCAAGTTTTCATCTGACCATTCCCGGCGAGCAAACCCGATGATATAGGTTTCCGCCGGCAATTTACCGGCCTCTGTTAATTCATAAATCGCCGGAATCAGCTTGCGGCGGGTCAAATCGCCGGTCGCTCCGAAAATAATGATCGCCAAGGGCGAATCGTTGTTGTTCACATGATCTGCATTCATGGTTTTTCCTTGTTATCGCACAAAAATGGATGCCAACTCCATGACCAGCTGATGGATCATACGGTTATAATGGGAGAATCATATCAGAGAACGCCTAAAATATTATTCCCATTATGAAACTTTTTCCAGGATCGATCACCGATGTGCTCGGGATAAAAGTCGGGCACGACCAAGACCTGAGTGCCCTCACAGGCTGCTCAGTGGTGCTATGTGAAAGCGGTGCGATTGCAGGGGTCGACCAGCGCGGCGGCGCTCCCGGCACCCGTGAGACCGATTTGCTGCGCCCGATGCATCTGGTCGAGAAAGTACATGCGATCGTGCTGGCCGGCGGCTCGGCTTTTGGGCTGGAAGCTGCAACTGGCGTCATGCGCTATCTAGAGGAACGCAAAATCGGTTTCGACGTGCGGGTTGCCCACGTTCCCATCGTTCCTGCCGCAATTTTGTTTGATCTGGAGGTCGGTGACTCCACGGTGCGCCCGGATGCTGCCATGGGATACCGCGCCTGCCAAAACGCAGCGTCACCGATGGTTAGTCAGGGGAATATCGGCGCCGGGACAGGCGCAGCGGTGGGCAAAATGTTCGGGGTAAAACGGGCGATGAAGGGCGGAATTGGCACGGCCAGTATGGATTTGGGCGGCGGCGTGATCATCGGCTCGCTGGTTGCCGTCAATGCTTATGGCGATATTCTGGATCCCACCTCCAACCGTTTGATCGCAGGACTGCTGGATCAAAATAGCGCTTTGGCCGACACCATGGCGATCATGAAAACATTCATGGGACGCAGGATCCTCCAGTTCAGCAGCCACCACAACACGGTGATCGGCGTCGTGGCGACCAATGCCAAATTGAGCAAAGAAGCAGTCAATAAAGTCGCCCAGACAGCCCATAACGGTCTGGCGCAAACCATCCGTCCGGCGCATACCATGTTCGATGGCGATACGATATTTGCACTCTCGACCAACCAGCGTCGCACGGATGTCAATATCGTGGCAGCCTATGCTCCTGAGGTGGTCGCACGGGCGATTTTGAATGCCATCATAGCGGCTGAACCGGCTGGCGGCCTGCCGACAGCGCGTTCTCTGGGTTTTATCGATTAATGGGTGGCTTCAATTTTATTTCCTGGAAATAATTTTAAATCCAACCGGCTATCGAGGGGACTGTAGCCAACCTATCCGTATAATAAACAAATATCGCCGGATCAGTCTGTTGTCTTCATTACATATTTATCATCGAAGGGAATAATCAAATGATCACCATAATTGCAGATACAATATCGAGCATCCCACCTTCCCAAGCCGTTGAAATGGGAATCCCCTACGTCCCGCAAATCATTATTTTCGGCAGCGAGTCTTATAAAGATGATTATGAGATGGACACCGACACCTTTGTCAAACGTCTGCGTGCATCTCCAGAATTACCCAAAACGGCTGCGCCGTCGCCTGCCATGTATGCCCCGCTTTACGAAAAATTCTCCGCTGACGGAAATACCGTGGTGGTGATTGCCCCCTCCGGCGATGTCAGCGGCACGCTGCGCGGCGCAACCGTTGGCGCTGAAGATTTCCCAGGGAGGGACATCCGGATCATTGACACCCGCACTGTAGGCTCCGGATTAGGGTCACTCGTTCTTCAGGCGCATCAATGGGTGAAAGAAGGCATGGATGCAGATACACTGGTCGCCAAAGTGAAAGCGATGGCCAGCCGACAACGGGTCTATTTTATTGTCGACACGCTCGAATATCTTTACAAAGGCGGCCGGATTGGCGGCGCAAAAATGTTGATGGGCAGTTTGCTTCAGGTTAAACCCATTTTACAATTGACAGATGGCCACATTGAACCGTTGGAGAATCAACGCACAAAACGCCGGGCGATTGCCCGCCTGAAAGAATTGGTGGCTACCGAATGCCCACGGGATGACAGCGCCCACCTTACCATTATGCATGGCGACGCTCTGGATGAAGCCAATGCAATTGCCGATGAAATTTCAGCCGAAACAGGAATGCCACGCCCGGAAATTTTCAATCTCCCGCCTGCTGTTCTGGTCCATGCTGGCCCGGGGGTAATCGCAGTGAGCTTTTTCGTCAAGCCTGATTAATCCCATTGCCTGGGACACCAGTCCTCTATAAGCCCGTCATCATCCATGCACCCTATTGGGGCGATTTAGAACCAGATTGGCAGTTCTGCGCCAATAATAAAAAGGTGGTCAGTTGAGAAAATCTGACCACCTTTCGCTTTAAAACCGTTTAGGTTTATTCCAGTTCAGGCACCGGGCGCTTGCTCTGCCAGACCGCCCAGAGGAAGCCACCGAACAGCACGATCACAGCCAAAATACCTATCGGACTTTTCAAAGTGAAGTTGACCAGGATCGGGGCTGCCAGCAGGCTGACCAGATTGACCACTTTGATCATCGGGTTGAGCGCCGGACCAGCGGTGTCTTTTAATGGATCACCGACGGTATCGCCCACCACGCCGGCTTTGTGACGTTCAGAACCTTTACCGGTATTGGCAACCAAGTCACGCGGCTCATCTTCGATCGATTTCTTGGCATTATCCCAGGCTCCGCCGGCGTTGGCCATAAAGACGGCCAGTAGTTGGCCGGAAAGAATGACTCCGGCCAGGAAGCCGCCAAGCGCCTCAACGCCTAGCACCAGGCCAACAAACAGCGGCATCGATATCGAAATCACCGCCAGCGGGATCAATTCTTTTTGCGAGGAGCGGGTGGAAATCGACACCACGCGGGCATAATCCGGTTTGACGGTGCCTTCCATGATTCCTGGCAGCCGGAACTGCTTGCGGACTTCCTCTACAATCTGGCTGGCAGCGCGAGAGACTGCGCGAATGGAGAGGGAAGAGAACAACCACGGCAGCGCGCCGCCCAGCAGGAAGCCAATGAATACGGTGGTATCCGAGATGCGGATCGCATCGAGCATCCCCGGTTTGACGCGGTTCACGTCAGCGATGTAGGAGGCAAACAGACTGACCGCCGCGATCACTGCCGAAGCGATGGCCACCCCCTTGGTGATGGCTTTGGTCGTGTTACCGACCGCATCCAGGTCCGCCATAATCTGGCGAGCGCGCAAAGTATCCGGATCGGTCAGTCCCTGCCAGGCCATTTCAGCAATGCCATTGGCGTTATCCGAAATTGGGCCGTAGGAATCCATGGCGACGTTGTTGCCGGTGTGGCTCAACATACCGATACCGATCATGGCGACAGCGTACAGCACATAGGTTGGGCCATCGCCCTGGTACAGCAGCAGCGCACCCACAAAAGAGATGGCGATCACGACAACTGCCCATACGCTGGATTCCATCCCGACCGAAAGGCCGGAAAGGATGGTGGTCGCAGGGCCAGTTTTTGTCGATTTCACAATTTCCTTGACCGGAGAGCGCTTGGTGGCGGTGAAGTAGGAAGTCAACGGGTTGAAAGCGACTGCCAGAGCTACGCCCAGAGCGGTCAAAGCGCCCATACGCCAGTCGTGCGCATAGAAGATCGCCAGCAGGAAGGCAAATACTATAGTGTTAACGCTGGAAACTTCATACGAGCGGAACATGGACTCTTCAGCATCGTGCGCTCGTAACCACTTGATCGGGAACTTTTCCCAGATCGGCACCGCAAAGGTCCCCAGGATCGAGCTGATCACGCCGATGGCGCGAATGATCAACGGATAAACAATGTACACGATCTGCCCGGTGGCTTCGTAAAGCACCAGACCGAGGATCAAAGCCGATACGATGGTGACTTCGTAGCTTTCGAAAATGTCAGCCGCCATACCAGCGCAGTCGCCAACATTATCGCCTACCAGGTCCGCTACAACCGCAGCGTTGCGCGGGTCATCCTCAGGGATATCTTTTTCAACCTTGCCAACCAGGTCGGCGCCAACATCAGCAGCTTTGGTATAGATACCGCCGCCAACCCGCATGAACAAAGCCAGCAGCGTACCGCCAAAACCAAACCCAAGCAGTGCATCCGGGGCGGCCCGACCAAAAATAATAAAGATAACAGTACCACCCATCAAACCGAGGCCGTCGGTGAGCATACCCGTAATTGTGCCGGCATAATAAGCGATGGACAGTGATTCGTTGAACGACCGGCGGGCAGCCGACGCCGACCTTACGCTGGCCTGAATGGCCATGCGCATGCCCAACTGACCGACAATCAGCGAAAACGAGGCGCCCAAAATAAACGCGATCGTACGGCCAAAGGCGACAATCAGTATAACTGCCTGTTCACCCAGGTGGCCAAACTCGCGTTGGGCTTCCAGACTGGGTTTGCCGGTGATGACACTCAAAAAGAGCGCGATTGTCAAAATCGCCATGGCCGGAAGGATGGTTTTTAACTGGCTTTGTAGGTAACCGTTGGCGCCGACGCGGATCGCATCCCATACTTCCTGCATTTTTTCGGTGCCTTTATCCTTCTTCAGCACACTGGCGCGCAGGAACCAGGCGTACAACAGGCTCAACAATGCAACCACCAATACCCCAAGCACGGCAATCTGCTCGAATGCAGTTGTCAAACCGTGCCTGGACATTCCAAAGATATCCATGTTGCCTCCAGGTATTAAAATATAGAAAAAGAGGGATAGCCCCTGACACAGCCAGGGGGTGCTCATAGAACAGCACTATTGTATATATAAGCGCTAAATTGTCAATAATAATGTGAAACATTAGTATTTCATTAGAAATTTCACAACCTAGTTGTATTTGAATTTTGATTGTTGTATATTGTTATGCGGCCGTTTTCCGGAGCGTAAAATCGCTGCCGTGAGGCTTTGCGGGCGGAATCTGCATTCCGCTCGTTTTGTGTGTCCATTAACATGACGACTATCACCGAGTGGCTCTCTTCATAAGGTTCGCTTACGGTGGCGAAACAGGTATTGAAATTCAGACGTAAAAAGTGTATTCTGAAATGGCAACCTGACCAGGCAGGCGACCGATGGAATTGGATAACGGAAAAATTCGAAGGATTTTGAAATCCTTCTACCATAAGAGGCAATTGGCAAGCAGAATGGATAACCCTTTAATTAATGTTGTTGACGATGAAGATGAAGAATACCCTGCGATTGCAAGGTTAATTGAGCTTGGACGTCAGAAAACTTACGTAACCATCGATGATATTCTGCATTTCTTCCCCGATGCCGAGCAAGATGTAGAACAGCTTGAGGAAGCTTTTGCGGCCTTGATGAGTGCCGGGATTCCATACCTTGAAGATGAATCACTGGCGCCTGAACCAAGTGAAGACGAACTCATTCTAGACGAGGACGAATCCGAGGAATCCAGCCGCGAGATCGTTTTTGACGATCTGCAAAACATCGATACGGACGACACAATCGGCCTATACCTGAAGGAGGTCAGCCGTGTCCCGCTGCTGACTGCCGAAGAAGAGGTCGAATTGGCGCAGCGCATTGAACGCGGACGCATGGCTCGCGAGGAATTGGCTCGCGGTAATGTCAGCATTCGCCGGCGCCATGAACTACGGCGTTTGATCGAAGATGGTTGGGCTGCCCGCGAGCACCTGATCACCGCCAACTCACGTTTGGTCATCAGCGTCGCCAAGAAGTACATGGGCCGTGGCGTGCCCTTCCTAGATTTGATCCAGGAAGGCAACATCGGCTTGATCCGCGCCACGAAAAAGTTCGATTACCGCCGCGGGCATAAATTCAGCACTTACGCCACCTGGTGGATTCGCCAGGCGGTGACGCGCGCCATTGCCGATCAAGGGCGCACCATTCGCGTTCCGGTTCACATGGGCGACCAGATCAACAAACTCCTGCGCACGCAGCATCAGTTAACCCAACGCCTTGGCCGCGAGCCATCGGTGGATGAACTGGCGCTGGCTCTAGACGTGCCGCCTAAAAAAGTTGAAAATATGATCCAGGTCGCACGCCGGCCGTTATCGCTTGAAACCCCCACCGATGACGAAGAAGATTCCGTGTTGGGTGATTTCATCGAGGATAACGATGCCCCTCCGCCAGATGACACAGCGACCTATAACCTGTTGCGCGAGCACCTGGAAGAGGTTCTGAATTCACTCCCACCGCGCGAGGTGCGCATCCTGCAACTGCGCTACGGCTTGCTCGACGGCCAGGCTTATACGCTGGAAGAAGTCGGTCGCAAGATGGGCGTCACCCGTGAACGGGTGCGCCAGATCGAAGCCCAGGCGCTTAGCCGTTTACGCCACCCAACCATCCGCCGAAAACTGCGCGACTATCTGGGCGAATAGCTCCTCTATCGATCCAAAGACCGCATCTTCTTCGGAAACTGCGGTTTTTTCATTCAGTAAAGCCCCTCCTGGCAAAATACTTGCAATATTAAACAAGTTAGTGCATACTAAATGCCGGGAGAATAAACATGGCCACGATCTCTTTGCGCGCATATAACAAAGAAATTGACGCAATGATCGACAATGGGGAGGTAAAAGAAGCCGTTGCCCACTGCCGTCATATTTTACGTCTTTATCCAAAGCATATCGAAACCTATCGCTTATTGGGCAAGGCCTATCTCGAAACCCAGCGATTCACGGAAGCTGCCGATGTGCTGCAGAGAGTCCTCTCCTCATTGCCAGATGATTTTATCTCCCAAATTGGCATGAGCATGATTCGCGAAGATGAAAGCAACCTGGATGCTGCGATTTACCATATGGAGCGCGCATTCGAGGCTCAACCGTCCAACACGGCGGTTCAAGACGAGCTAAAGCGATTGTATGGCCGTCGCGATGGAGTTTCACCGGCTAAAATTCGCCTGACTCGCGGCGCATTGGTACGGATGTACGCACGAGGAGATCTTTACCAGCAGGCCATTGCAGAAGCGCGGGCAGGTCTGGCTGAACAACCTGACCGGGTCGATCTCGAAGTCATTCTGGCACGCATGTATTTTCTTTCCGGTCAAAAAGTACCTGCTACCGAGGCGAGCAGCCGCCTGGTTGAAAAACTCCCTTATTGCTTTGACGCCAACAAAATTCTAGCCGAGGTACTTCCAGACACCTCCCGCGCAGAAGATGCTGATATTTATAAGCAGCGGATTATTGCCCTGGATCCGTATCTGGCTTATCTTCCTGCTGGCAGCGAAACCAGTGCCGATGCGCCCGAAGAATCGGTTATGGTCGAAAAACTTGAAGGCGAACTGGAAGAGGAAAGCGAAACCCAACCGGATTGGGCGCAAGCGGTGGGTGTACAGCTGGAACAGCCAGAGGCAGAAGAAACCCTGCCAGACTGGTTGACATCGGTCGAAACCCAGGAACAGCCACCCGAGGTTACGCCAGTCGAAGAAGTCGCGCCTGAAAAAGATTGGGGCAAGATCGAAATTGAAACCAGTCCTGAGGATATCGCCCCAGTTGAAGAACCCGAAAATCCAGAGGAAGAATTGCCAGACTGGATGCGCGCTGCCGGTTGGCAGGCTGCCAGCGGTGATGTCTTAGGGGAAGCGCCAGACGAAGAGCAGATTAATGAGGTTGCGGAAGAATTAGCCTCCAATGAAGCCGAAATCCCCGACTGGCTGCAAGAGATGGCTCCGGGAGATGAGACTGAACCGCTTGCTGAAGAAACAGAAGAGCCTACTGATGGAGATGACAACGCCTGGTTGGATAGTATATTTGCCAATGCGGAGCAAAAAGCCGATACGCTTTCGGATTTAGAGCTCACTTCACTGGAGGAATTACCCGACTTGGCCGAAACAACCGAAGCCGGTGTAGAACTGCCGGATTTGGCTGGTGAGGATGATTTTGCGAAAGCCGGAGAAGCAGAACCTCTTCCAACCGACGCCACGGAATTTCCAGATTGGTTAACTGGTATGGCAGCGGTGGATGAACCAACGGAAGCCGGTGTGGAACTGCCGGATTTGACTGGTGAAGAAGATTTTGCAAAAGCCGAGGAACCGGCACCTCTCTCATCAGACGCCCAGGAGCTTCCGGATTGGTTAACAAGTTTGGCGTCGGTGAATGAACCTGCCGAAGAGCCGGTTGCTGCAGCCGTAACCCCGTCTGACGATGACGATTGGTTGGATATTTTGCAACCAAAAGATGAAGTAGCTGCTGAAGAAGGTCTGGAAGGCTTGCAGCCGGCGGAAACGGTGGAGTCTGAAGATTTCACCTTACCCACCTTCGATACTGGCCTGGAATTTGATGAGCTGGATGTGAAATCGGAACAATTCGCTGCTGAACCCCCCGCAGAGCCTTCATTGGTAGTAGATGACTTTTTTGCCGAAGCCGAAAAAGCAGCCCCGGCTGAATCCGATGCAACGCAGCCAACCCGGGTCCATACTCCTGAATTTGAAGCTGCCGTTTTCGCGCCAGCCTTCCAAGATTTTGGCGAGGAAACGAAGCCTGGCGAAGAAGTTGAACCATTTTCTGCCGAAAGTGCTTTCACAGAACGTTCAGAGGATTTTGCCGAAGGGACTGTTCCTGCTTTACTTGGTGAAGATGATTTTCTGGAATTCGACCTCTCCGCGCAAACCGTGGAAAACCAAGGCGAATCCGTTGCAGAAGATTTAACGGTTGGGGAAGATGAATCCGAAGAATCGGCCATGCCTGATTGGCTGATGGAATCGCTGGATAAAGAAGTCGGCGAAAAAGAGTATGAGACAAGTGAAACCGTGCTTGAAGAGCCGATTACCGCAGACACCGAGCCAATCGCTGAAGTTGGGGAAGAGGTTGCAGTCACGGATAATCTTGACGAGACGATGGACGATGACACAGCCTTTGCCTGGCTCGAAGCTCTGGCCGCCCGTCAGGGAGCGGATGAAGATTCCCTTCAAGTGGCTGCAGAAGACCGCGTAGAAGAGACGCCTGAATGGATCAAATCCGAGATCGAGAAACATGAATTCGAACCCGAAATCCCTGTAGAAGAACCAGAAGAGTCAGGCAAACTCGAATCTACCAACGATCTCATGCAAACATCAACGATGGAAGTGGGTGAAATTGAGGGCACAGGCGAAGAGGAAATTGCCAGCCCGACTCTGGAAGAAACAACCGCCGAAGAAGTGGAACCGCCAGTACTGACCGTAGAGGAAACCGTCCCAACACCGGAGGTAACTGAGCCCATAGCAGCGGAACCCGCCCAGGAAGAATTGCCGGATTGGCTTAAAGAGTCGCTGGAAACGGAAGAAGAAGAACCAAAGGAAGAGATCGAGCAGACCCCTGAACCACGGATTTTCCGCAGAGTTAGCGAATGGGTGGCCGACGAGGCAGTGGAAACCCCGGCTGAAGTTCACCCCCAAGCTGAAATAATGCCTGAATTAAATACGGAGGCTGAACCCGAAGCCGAAATCCAACCAGTCCCGGAGGAATCGGCTGAAATCGAAACCCCCGCTGAATCGCTTGAGGCATCGACTGAACCCGCCGCTCCGGTAGAAGATACCGAAGTTGAAGCGGTTCCCGAATGGCTGCAAGATCTGACTTTGGAGCATCCAAGAAAAGTCACCGGCATGCTGGTCAATGCCGAAACACCGCCTGATTGGTTGAAGGAATTGGAAAGCGAAGGAACCAAAGTGCCGCCGGAGGAGCTGCCTTATGCTGCTCCTGCGGAACCTGCAGCTTGGATGGCTGAACAAGGAGAAATATCCAAGAGTGAGGCCGTGGATGATACCAGCCCATTGCATCCCGGCCCATCTCCTGTCGCAACTCCGGCTTCCAGCAGCAGCGATCTTTACAATGCTCAGGCAGCGCTCAACCGCCAGGAGATTGAAGGCGCGCTTGAATACTACAATAAACTCATAAGCCGGGGGGAGGCGCTTGAAGATACCATTCACGATTTACGCGATGCACTGTATCGCTATCCCATCGACATTTCGATCTGGCAGGCGCTAGGCGATGCTTATGCGCGCAGCAACCAGCTGCAAGAAGCGCTGGACGCCTACACTAAAGCAGAAGAATTGCTGCGTTAATACTCAACCATACAGCCCGGAGGATTATTTTGGAGCGCACTTTCGTTATAGCGAAACCCGACGCCGTTCAGCGCGGTCTGGTAGGTGAAATTATCGTCCGCCTTGAACGGCGCGGCTTGAAATTGGTCGGCGCGAAATTCTTACTGGTAAGTCGCGAACTGGCTGAAAAGCACTACGCGGTTCATGTAGGCAAGCCATTTTATGAAGGGCTCATCCGTTACATCACTTCTGCGCCTGTTATGACGATGGTCTGGGAAGGTCCGCAAGCCATCGCAGCGGTACGGCAGACCATGGGAGCTACGCGGCCAGTCGAGGCTGCGCCTGGGTCAATTCGGCATGATTTCGGGTTGTCGGTAGGTCGCAATTTAACCCACGCTTCAGACAGTCCAGAAACAGCTGCCTTTGAAATCGGTCTGTGGTTCACCGAAGCAGAGTTGGTCAATTGGCAGCGCCCCACTGACGCCTGGATATTTGAAGGCAATTAATCGGGTGGAAAAAGAGTTGTAAAATGGGCATGCACAACATGCCCATTTTTTTGCCTTTCGTTTTTTAGGAAGACTTGACGGTCTGTCAGGATCATGATAAGATATCGCTCGTTCGGGGGGCGTGGTGTAGCGGCTAACATGCGGCCCTGTCAAGGCCGAGACCGCGGGTTCGAATCCCGTCGCTCCCGCTCCGAGTAAGACCTCCACCCGGAGGTCTTTTTACTTATTAGGCCGGGGCGTGCCTATTCGAATTCGGTCCCCACAGGGGGG